>NZ_FMDK01000243.1 GCF_900091995.1 Streptomyces sp. MnatMP-M17 | reverse complement strand
CAGGGTCGCCGTGCCGCCGCCGATGATCGCGGCGGCGATCGCCACGGCCGCGAGGACCGCGACCGGCGCCTTGGCCCGGCCCCGGTGGTGGGCGGGCGGTGCGGTGGGACCGTACGCGGGCGGTGGCGGATACGCCGGGCCCTGGACCCACGCGGAAGACCCTGAGGACCCTACGGAGGGCTGCTGCTGCGTGCTGTCTGCGTCGCCGCTGCTGCGGTAGTAGTCGGTCATGGAATCGACTGTCGGCGCGCGAGATGAGAAGCGGCTGAGGACGTCCTGAGAAGCCCAACAAAACCGTGTATGCCCCATATAAACAGGGTGGGCGGCGGTTGAACAGGCGCCCGAACAGGCGTACCTAGTCGCAGCCGCAGGAACGCCGCACGATCAGCGCCGACGGGAACTGCTTCACCCGTTCCCGCCGCGACCCGGCCACCCGCAGCCCGTCGTCCAGCACCAGATCCACCGCCGCCCGCGCCATCGCCGGACGGTCCGAGGAGACCGTCGTCAGCGGCGGATCGGTGAGCGCGGCTTCCTTCACATCGTCGAAGCCCGCCACCGCCAGCTCGCCCGGGACATCGAGCCGCAGCTCGCGCGCGGCACGCAGCACACCGATCGCCTGGTCGTCCGTGGCGCAGAAGATCGCCGGAGGTCTCTCCGGGCCGGACAGCAGCTCCAGCGCGACCACATAGGCGTCGTAACGGTTGTACGGAGCCTTGAACAGGCGTCCCTCCACCGACCGGCCGGACTCCAGCATCGCCCGCCGCCAGCCCTCGACATGGTCCGTCACCGGGTCGCCGACGACCGGAGTGGACTCGACGCCACCGAGACACGCCACGTACTCGTAGCCGTGCTCCAGCAGATGGCGGGTGGCGAGCTGGGCGCCGCCGATGTCGTCCGTGACCACCGCCACGTCGTCAATGCCCTCGGGCCGCTCGTGCAGCAGTACCACCCGCGCGTCCCAGGCCTCGATCTCGGCGGCGGCGCGCTCGCTCGGGCCCTGGCTGACCAGGATCAGCCCGGACACCCGCATCCCGAGGAAGGCCCGCAGATAGTGGACCTCGCGCTCGTCGCGGTAGTCGGAATTGCCGACCAGCACCATTTTCCCGCGCTCGGCCGCGGCCTGTTCCACCGCGTGCGCCATCTCCGCGAAGAAGGGCTGCCGGGCGTCCGGCACGACCATCCCTATCAAGTCGGTCCGCCGCGAGGCCATGGCCTGGGCGACCCGGTCGGGGCGGTAGCCCAGCTCTTGGATCGCGGCGACCACCCGCTCGCGCGTGGCCGGGGCGACCGGCCGGGGTCCGTTGTTGATGACGTAGCTGACGACCGCGGTCGACGTCCCCGCCAGTCTTGCCACATCGTCCCGCGTCACCTTGGCCACGCGCGGCAGTCTACGCGGGGTGACCTACCGGTTGGCAGGCCGTACGGCAGGTTCCTGCACCGGCGCCTGCTCGGTGGCCGAAACCGTACGCCCGCGCTCCTCCGCGTTCTCGTGCCGCGGCTCGGCGCGAGAGTCGTGGTGGAGGCCGTTACGGAGGTCGCCACGAGTGGGGTCGCGCGGCTCGTCACGGGAGGATTCGGGAGCTGTCGCCCTCGCCTTGGCCTCCTCGGCGGCCCGCTCGACCTTCTCCGGCGTGACGAAGCGGTAGCCCACGTTCCGTACGGTCCCGATCAGGGACTCGTGCTCCGGGCCGAGCTTGGCGCGCAGTCGCCGTACATGTACGTCGACCGTGCGCGTACCGCCGAAGTAGTCGTAGCCCCAGACCTCCTGGAGGAGCTGGGCGCGGGTGAAGACGCGGCCGGGATGCTGCGCGAGGTACTTGAGCAGCTCGAACTCCTTGAAGGTCAGGTCCAGGACCCGGCCCTTGAGCTTCGCGCTGTACGTGGCCTCGTCCACCGACAGATCGCCGTTGCGGATCTCCATCGGGGAGTCGTCCGACGAGATCTGCTGGCGGCCCATCGCGAGCCGCAGGCGTGCCTCGACCTCGGCCGGACCCGCCGTGTCGAGCAGTACGTCGTCGATGCCCCAGTCCGCCGTGACGGCGGCGAGCCCGCCCTCGGTCACGACAAGGATCAGCGGGCAGCCGGGCCCGGTGGAGCGCAGAAGTTGACAGAGCGACCTGACCTGCGGAAGGTCGCGCCGGCCGTCGATCAGGATGACGTCGGCACCAGGAGTGTCGACAAGCGCGGGCCCTTCGGCCGGAGCGACCCGCACATTGTGAAGCAGGAGCCCGAGTGCCGGCAGCACCTCCGTCGAGGGCTGGAGCGCGTTGGTCAGGAGCAGCAGAGAACTCATCGCCGCTCACCTGCCCAGGTCGGTCCGGTGCTCGGAGCGGCGGCCGGTGCGGTCGTCGGCCCGGCTGCCGGCCCTGCGGCTGGTCCGGCCGGCTCGGTCGGACTGTGGTCGTACGTTGTTTGCTTGCCCATTACGTCGGTTCCTCCTCGGTCCCTGCGAGGACGTATGCGGCACTGCTCGGTAGTGCCGTAGCGCGGTGCTCGCGCACCGCACTGTCCAGTACTACCGCTTGGTACTGCCCGGTACCGCTGTGTCATCTGTCTGTAACAACGGACCGGAAACACAAAAGGACCCGGGGGCTACGTTGCCCGGATCCTCTTCGCAGCAGAATAACCCACATGTGTACCGCGTGATCTGGTCAATCCCGCAGATCATCTGATTCATCTACTGCGCCCGGCACCGGCGCGCGGTGCTCAGGGCCGTGGACCAGGTCGCCATCGAGTCGGTGTACGAGCTGTGTACGGCGGGTTTCGCCCGGGAATTGGCGGGCGGCGGCGGGATTCCCGACGGGCGGTTCCGTGGCGCTGAGGCATACCGCGTTGCACAGGGGGCGCACGGATGCGCGACCCGCGCGGTTGTCTCCGTAAGCGCTCCCGCGCGCTGGTACTACCGAGGCACGGCGGCGGGGCGCGCATATGGCGGCGTAGTGGTTCCGTAGTGGTCCGGCTGCCGTCCGGTTGCGGAGGCCCGGACCCGGAACCGCCTTGGGCGTCGGCCATCATGGAGGCCGACGAAAGGAGTGCCGCTATGGCAGCGGGCA
This sequence comes from Streptomyces sp. MnatMP-M17, assembly GCF_900091995.1. Taxonomy (GTDB): domain Bacteria; phylum Actinomycetota; class Actinomycetes; order Streptomycetales; family Streptomycetaceae; genus Streptomyces. Next base: position 7,027 of record NZ_FMDK01000243.1, on the reverse strand, counting down.
CGATCCGCTACTGGGCCGCGGCCAAGGCCGCCGCCGGAGTCGCCGAGGAATCGTATACGGCCGACAACCTGGCCGACGCGCTCGACGCCGTGCGGTCGAGGCACCCCGGCGAGCTGACGCGTGTGCTCCAGAGGTGTTCGTTCCTCGTCGACGGTGACCCCGTGGGGACGCGGGGCCATGAGACCGTACGGCTTGCCGAGGGCGGCACGGTCGAGGTGCTCCCGCCGTTCGCAGGAGGGTGAACCGCAGAACATGAGCAACGATCAGCAGTATCCGTACGGTCAGGGGAACGGTGGCCAGGGCCACATCCAGTACGACCAGTACGGCAACCCGCTACAGCCTCAGCAGTCCCAGCAGCCTCAGCAGCAGCCCGCGTACCAGGAGCCTCAACAGGACGCGGGCGCCGCGCAGACCTGGGAGGGCCAGACCTGGGACACGCAGTACCAGCCGCGCCTCCAGTGGCAGCAGTCCCAGTACGGGCAGCAGGACCAGCAGCCTCAGCCGTACCAGCCGTATCAGCAGCCGCACCAGGCCGCCGCCGAGACCGCTTATCTGCCGGTGCAAGGTGCGCAAGGTCCGCAGAGCGTGCAAGGTGCGCAGAGCGCGCAGGGCGCCTATCCGCTGCCGCCGGAGGTACCGATGTCGGGCCCGGTGCCCGGCGCGGCGCCCGGCCCGGCTCCGTACGCGTTCCAGAACGCGCCTCAGGGACCGGCGCCGACCGGTCCCGCGTCCGGTCCCACGCCCGAACCGGCCGCCGTCGACGGTTACAGCGCGCCCACCACCATGGGCAACGCCCGTATCACCGACGCCCAGCGCGCCCGCGCCGAGAACCGGTCGCCGATCATCCCGCCGGGCATGCAGCCGGCCGGGCTGACCGCCGTACTCGGCCTGCTGCTGGCCGGAGGCGCGGCGATCGGACCGTACGCGCTGCTCGTCCCGCTGGTGCTGCTCCAGGCGGTCACCGCGGCCGGCTGGTTCCGGCTGAACGGCATGTGGCCGGCCAGACAGGGCATCGCGCTCGCCTTCCTCGGCGGGCTCACCGCCGATGTCGCGCTGCTCGCCGTGGACGACGAGTACGCCGTGTCCGCGATCGTCGGCACGCTCGGTGTGTGGGTGCTGCTCACGGTCGTACTGCAACTGCGCAGCCGCGCGGGTGCCGACGAGCGGATGGAGGGCCTGATGGCCACCATCGCCTCGGCCGCGCTCACCATCATCGCCACCGGACATCTCGCGGCTCTGCCGGACGCCGTGGTCGTGGGCGGAGTGGCGGTCGCCGCGGCCACCGTGGCGCGCGCGCTGCCGCTGCCCGGGATCGCCTCCGTGGTGGTGGCCCTGCTGGTCGCGACCGGCGCCGGAGCCGTGGTCGGCGGAATGACGGACCTGGGCGGCGCGGGCGCGCTGCTGGGACTCGGGGCCGGGGTCTGCGCGCTGGTCGGACTGCGGGCCGCGAGCTATGACTATCCGTCCCGTTTCGTCCATATGACGGCCGGAGTCGCCCTGCCGCTGACGGCCGCCGCACCGGCCGTCTATCTGCTGGGCCGCGTGCTGGGCTGACCGCCCGGCGCCCGTGCATCAGGGCCGATATCCGGGAACCGTTACGCTCACACGGACGTCAGGCAAGAGGCAAGCCAGAGCGATCGAAATCGATCAAAGATGATCATGACGGTCAAAGGTCAGCGTCCGATCGGCGCATGACAAGACACCTGGGCACACGCACCTAACAGGGTGAGGGACACCGAAGAATGCGCGCACTGCGAATACTGCTGATCCTTGTCGTGGTCTTCGGCGGACTGTTCGTCGCCGCGGACCGTGCCGCGGTGTACTTCGCCGAGGGCCAGGTCGCCGACAAGATCAGGTCGAGCCAGGGGCTCAGCTCCCAGCCTCAGGTCTCCATCAAGGGCTTCCCGTTCCTCACCCAGGTCGTGGGCTCCTCGCTGGACGAGGTCGACATCAGCCTCGACGGTGTCAACGCCACCGCTGACGGCCATCAGGTCCAGGTGACCGAGGTCCGCGCCGAGCTCAAGAACGTCAAGATCGACAGCAGCTTCTCCTCCGCGACCGCCGCCCAGGCCAGCGGCTCGGCGCGGATCTCGTACGCGGATCTCGCGAAGTCGGCGCCGAAGGGCGCGACGGTCGGTTACGCGGGCGCCGACCGGGCCGCCAAGGGCCAGGTCAAGGTCTCGGGGCGGCTGGCGGACGTGCTGGACGGCGCGGGGATCGACATGCCGTCCTCGGTGCGGGCGCTGCTGGACGACCGTACGGTCACCGTGTACAGCACGGTGTCGCTGGAGGGCGGCGACACGGTCCGGCTGCGCGCCGAGGCCCTGCCCGAGCTGCCGGTGCCGGGCCTGAACGAGCAGGTGCGGGACGTGGTCAACTACGACCTCAAGATCGACGGACTGCCGTCCACCATCAAGCTGGACCAGGTCACCGCCTCGGAGAGCGGCCTTCAGTTCTCCGGCACAGGCACGGACGTCTCGCTCGCGGGCTAGGGTCTTTCGTTTGGATCTGGCCGGATCAGGGAGCGCCCGTCCGGCCCTGCGCCCGTCCGGCCCTGCGCCCGCCGGTCGGACAGCCGGACGGCCGGATGGTGAGACGGCGGTGTCCGCTCCTCAGATGGCCGACGGGCGGAAGTGCCGGGTGGGACGGCGGGAAGCGCGCGAGCTGAATACTTGTCTCACTTCGCGGATGATCGTGTCTCACGATGTGACACACCGGTGACATGTCCGGCGGAACGTCCCTACGATCGGACGTATGAGGCAGCAGGCGGACTTCACGAAGCGGCGGGCAGTTGACCTGTGCCGCGTCGCCGCCATGCTCTGTCGCGCTGTCTGAGCGGGACTTCCGCGTCCCGTTTTCCTGGCCCTTCGAGTATCTCAGGGCCGGCCTCGCGCCGTACGCCGGCTTCCGTCCCATGCGTGCCATGCCCGGAAGCCACCCGCATCACGCATGACCCCGCCGCACACTGCCCCGGAGGAGAACAGCATGAGCCGCAGCGACGTCCTGGTAGACGCCGACTGGGTCGAGGCCCACATCGACGACCCGAAGGTGGTCATTGTCGAGGTCGACGAGGACACCTCGGCCTACGACAAGAACCACATCAAGAACGCCGTCAGGATCGACTGGAAGAAGGACCTCCAGGACCCGGTCCGCCGTGATTTTGTCGACCAGGAGGGCTTCGAGAAGCTCCTGTCGGCCAAGGGCATCGCCAACGACGACACGGTCGTGCTCTACGGCGGTAACAACAACTGGTTCGCGTCCTACGCGTACTGGTACTTCAAGCTGTATGGCCATGACTCCGTCAAGCTCCTCGACGGTGGCCGCAAGAAGTGGGAGCTGGACTCCCGCGACCTGGTCGAGGCCGTTCCGGAGCGCGCGGAGACCACGTACGAGGCGAAGCCCCAGAACACCGCGATCCGCGCCTTCCGCGACGACGCCGTCGCCGCGATCGGCACGCAGAACCTGGTCGACGTGCGGTCGCCCGACGAGTTCAGCGGCAAGCTGCTCGCGCCGGCGCACCTCCCGCAGGAGCAGTCGCAGCGTCCGGGCCACATCCCGTCCGCCCGTAACATCCCGTGGTCCAAGAACGCCAACGACGACGGCACCTTCAAGTCGGACGACGAGCTCAAGGAGCTCTACGCCGAGGAGCAGGTGGACCTGGCGAAGGACACCATCGCCTACTGCCGTATCGGTGAGCGTTCCGCGCTGACCTGGTTCGTGCTGCACGAGCTGCTCGGAGTCGAGAACGTCAAGAACTACGACGGCTCCTGGACCGAGTACGGCTCGCTCGTCGGTGTGCCGATCGAGCTCGGCGCCAACAAGTAATCACGCCCCGACCTGGAGGACTGAACAGTATGTGTGGAGCACAGGCCGGCGGCCCCGACGCTTCGACGATCAAGCCCGGCGAGACCACCATCCAGGGTTCCGTGACCCGTGACGGCGAGCCCGTCACCGGTTATGTGCGCCTGCTGGACTCGACCGGTGAGTTCACCGCGGAGGTTCCGACCTCGGCGACCGGGCAGTTCCGCTTCTACGCCGCCGAGGGCACCTGGACCGTGCGCGCGCTGGTTCCCGGCGCCACGGCGGACCGTACGGTCGTCGCGCAGACCGGAGGCCTCTCGGAGGTCGCGATCGCGGTCTGAGTTCCGCATCGTCCTGAGTCCTGAGCCCTGAGCGCAGGGCCGTGGTGAAGGGCCGCATCACCTGACGGGGTGCGGCCCTTCGCGCGTTCGGGTGCGCCACGTACGTACGGTCCGGGCCCGGTCGGCCGGGTCCCCGCGGCGGTTTCGGTCGTACGCTGGAGACATGTACACGCGACGCCGTCGTCGGTACTTCCTGTTGATGGGCGGATGCCTGATCCTCTTCGTCTCCGCCTGGACTTTCGTACGATTCTGGTCGGTTCCGGCCGCTGTCGCCCTGTGCATCGTCGCCATGGTCATTCCACCGATCGCGGCCATGGTGGGCAACGCACGCGGCAAGGACGACCGCTGGTGGGACGATCCGACCGGCGATCCTCAGTCCGATGAGTGGTGGGACGAGCTGGACGGCAAGAAGCCGCCGCAGAAGCGGGACAGCAGAAAGTAGCCCGGCGAGCGGGCAGTGAAGCGAACGGGGCGGGGCGGGACGCGGCGAAGGAGCGGCGCCCGCCGAGGGTACGAGTACGGCCGGATACGAGTACGGCCGGATGCCCCGCGGGCCGGTGTTTCGGTCTTGGGCCGCCCGCCGGTGACTCCTCGCGTCAGTAGACGAGCGCCTGGACACCGTCCGGCATGATCTCGCTGACGAAGACCTGCGCGCCGGCGATCCGTACGCCCTCGATCACATCCTTCTCCTCGATCTCGCGCCTGGCCGCGCACTGTGTGCAGAGGGTGATCTGTCCACCGGCCTGGATCGACTCGATGAGATCCGGCAGCGGCGCGGAGTGCGGCAGTTCGAACTCGGCCGCCCGGCCCGGCAGCGCGAACCACGCGGACTCGCCCGTCAGCCACAGCGAGACCTCCACGCCGCTGGCCACGGCCACCGCCGCCACCGTGAAGGCCTGGGAACAGCGCTCCGGGGCATCGGCGCCGGCGGTCACTTTGATCACGAGCTTCTTCGCGGAATGCATATGCCGAACTGTAATCCGCCCAGGTACAACCACCTTGTCCGCTCGGTGGTCAGGTCTGTGCGCGGGTTACGGAATCCGTGCTTCAGGCTTGTTCTGTGATCTTGCTTCTGTGAAGTCTCGTGGGGGGACTCTCCTTGGAATCTCAGCCAGCTCCGGCGATGCCCGCGGCCCCGGAGCCGCCGCCGCAGCCCTTGCCGGAGTCTCAGCCGCGGCCCGAGTCTCAGCCGTTGCCCGGCCGGCCGCCGCGCAGACGTGGCCGTACGGCTCTGCTGATCGCCGCCGCCGCGGTGCTGGGCATCGTCGCCGGGACCGCCACCGGGTACGCCGTCCAGGCCGATCGCGCGCCGACGCCGCTGCCGATGCTCGCCCAGCCCGGCCTCGCGTATCCCGCCAAGTCCCTTTCCGAGGGGAAGGAGCCGGAACCGCTGTCCGCCGAGGAGGACAGCCAGGTCAGGACCGACGGCGATCTGCGCAAGCTGCTGCTTCCACGGCCCTCCGGCGCGAGAGACAATTTCGCGCCCTGGGCCATGGACGGGTGGCTCTCGCTCGATGAGTACGCCCGTGACTTCGACGAGCCGGACTACATGTTCGAGGATCTGTCGGGCGGAGGGTTCCGCCGGGCCGCGGGCGCCTCCTGGGAACAGGGCGGGTACCGCGAGACGAATATCTACCTTGTGCAGTTCCGGGCCGACTGGTTCCTGGGCGCCACCGACCATGTGAAAGGGCAGCAGGCCTACATGCCGAGGAGCGAGAACGGTGCGGGCAACCCGGGCGATCCCATCAAGGGCAGTTCCAACGGCCGTTACTACATCTACGACGTCGAGCGGGAGGCCGGGTATCTGCCGCAGTACCACGCCCGCGCCCTCGCCCAGCGAGGCGATGTGATGCTCGACATCAGTATTTTCGACACCGAGCCGATCAGCAAGAAGGACATCCGGACGCTGGCCGAGCGGCAGTTGGAGCGCCTGTGAACGACGACCTGGCCACCCCCGAGGCCACCGAAGCCACGGAGGGCGCTTCCCAGGCACCGGAGTCGGCGGCTCCTGCCCCGGCACCGGCCTCGCGTCGCCGCCCGCGGCTGCGCCTCGGGACCGTACTGCCCGCTGTTCTCGTCCTCGGCGCGATCGGCGGCGGTATCGCGTTCATCAAGACCACCGTCGACGGAGCCGACAGGACCGCGCCCACCGCGCTGTGGCGGAAGCCGGACATCGGGCCACACCCGAATCCGGACCCGGCCGAGCATTTCGCCGACGGGCGTACGGACACCGATCTCAGCCGGAAGCTGCTTCCCGTCCCCGAGGACTACCGCCTCGGTCCGGATATAGCAGAGCACGGCAACGATGTGTCCCTGACCGCCAAAGAGGCGGAGGCGATGTTCAAGTCCGTCGGCGAAGGGCTTCCCGCGGAGTTTCGCAGGGCGCTGAACAAGGAGATCGACAAGATGGGCGTCAAGGGCATGGCAGCGCGCTCCTACAGCGCGTTCTCCGATGGCCTTGTCGTCCAGGTGTATCTCATGCGGATGACGGACCGCGCGGCCGTCCACCGCTGGTACAAGATCAATTCGGACCGGCCCGGGGCCCGCAGGGGACCGGCGGTCGAGGGCCACAAGGAGGCCAGATGCTTCCTGGCCCCGGACAAGGACTCCGGGCTCACGGCGATGGAGTGCGTGGCGTACGACGGTGAGCTGGCCGTCGATGTCGTCGCGCTGGGCACAAAGCCGTTTGACTCGTCAGCCGTCGCCGAACTGACGAAGGATCAGCTCGGCCACATCGCATCCCCGGGGAAGTACGTATGACCGAGCAGATCACGTCATCGCCGAAGTCGACGCCGATACCCACACCCGACGCGGAGGCCGGAACCGAGGCCGGACTCGTTACGGAGGCCGGCCCCGAGTCCGAGTCGGCGTCCGCGAGCGAGCCG
>NZ_FMDK01000803.1 GCF_900091995.1 Streptomyces sp. MnatMP-M17 | reverse complement strand
CGCCGCGCCCGATCCCGCCGCGCCCGGCCCTGTACGGGGCCGGGCGCGGCTTTGTCATGCCCGGCGCGAAACAAGGAGCGGTCAGAGCCCTTGACCCCTTGAAACCTCCGATGTTCACTACGTCTGACGCGGCCACTGTGCCGCCTCGTTCCGCCACGCACTCGTACCTCAGCCGGCGCCTCCGGGCGCTCCGAGAGAGGACTGGATCGTGCGCCTTGTGTCCCGCACCATGATCGCGCTCGTTCTGCTGGCCCTGTCGCTGGTCGCCGTACCGCACGCACCGGAGACCGTACCGGCGTCCGCCGCCACCCCCGCTTCCGCCGCCGCGCCGCTCTCCAAGGTGCTGGTGTTCTCCAAGACCGCCGGATTCCGGCACTCGTCGATCCCGGCCGGGATCGCCGCCGTTCAGCGCCTCGGCACGGCCAACGGCTTCACCGTCACCGCCACGGAGGACGCGGGCGCGTTCACCACCGCCAATCTGGCCCAGTACCAGGCGGTGATCTGGCTCTCGACCACCGGTGATGTGCTCAACGCCGCGCAGCAGACCGCCTTCGAGTCCTACATCGGAACGGGCGGCGGCTATGTCGGCGTCCACGCCGCCGCCGACACCGAGTACGACTGGCCCTGGTACGGCGGGCTCGTCGGCGCGTACTTCGCCTCGCATCCGGCCACACAGCAGGCCACCGTCAAGGTCGAGGACCGGTCCTCCGTCTCCACCGCGCATCTTCCGCAGCGCTGGACGAGGACCGACGAGTGGTACAACTACCGCGCCAATCCGCGCTCCGCGGTGAAGGTGCTCGCGAGCCTGGACGAATCCTCGTACTCCGGTGGCAGCATGGGCGATCATCCGATCACCTGGTGCCAGAACTACCGCGGTGGCCGCGCCTGGTACACCGGTCTCGGCCACACCGAGGAGTCGTACGCGGATCCCGCGTTCACCACCATGCTGCTCGGCGGTATCCAGACCGCCTCGGGCGCGCGGGCCGCGGACTGCCGCCCGGAGAACGGTTACACCTCGCTGTTCGACGGTACGCAGGCGAGCCTGGACCGCTGGCGGCAGGCCGGGCCCGGCGGATTCACGCTCGCCGACGGCACTCTCACCTCGGTCGGCGGCATGGGACTGCTCTGGTATCCGGTGACGCCCTTCAGCGACTACTCGCTGAAGGTGGACTGGATGATGCCGGGCGACGACAACGGCGGAGTGTTCATCGGCTTCCCCGATCCGCAGGGCGATCCATGGAAGCCCGTCGATCTCGGCCATGAGATCCAGATCGACGCGACCGACGCCGATCCGTCCCGGACGACCGGCAGCGTCTACAGCTTCCAGGCTCCGGACACCGCGGCACGGGCCGCCGCGCTCAATCCGCCGGGAACATGGAACAGTTACGAGATCGCGGTGCACGGCCGCCATGTCGAGATCCATCTCAACGGTGTGAAGATCAACGACTACACCAGCACCCGCGATATCACGGTCGGGCATATCGGCGTCCAGAACGACGGCACCGGTATGGACATCAACTACCGCAACATCAGGATCAAACAGGACGGGACTCCGGCCACCGATCTGGCGCGCGGCCGTCCGGTCTCGGTCTCCAGCGTGGAACCCGGCAGCCCGCACGTGGGCGCCAACGCCGTCGACGGCGACCTCGCCACGCGCTGGGGCAGCGCGTACTCCGATCCTCAGTCGATCACCGTCGACCTCGGCTCCGTCCGTACTCTCCAGCGCGTCCGGCTGAGCTGGGAGACCGCCTACGGCAGGGCTTACACCGTTCAGACCTCACCGGACAACGCGACCTGGCGCACCGTCAGCACCACGACGGCGGGCGACGGAGGCATCGACGACATCGCGGTGAGCGGCACCGCTCGCTATGTACGGGTCCAGGGCACGGAGCGAGCCACGCAGTGGGGCTACTCCCTGTGGGATCTCGCCGTGTTCGGAAGCTGAACGAGCACGTTCCACACGTCCCGGCACGACATCCCCCACCCGCGATCGGCCTCTGGAGGTACCTGCTGTGCTGTCCCGCGCCGTTTCCTTACTCGCCACGCTCTTCACCCTGTCCGCCCTGCTGCTCGCGCCCGGCACCGCCGCCGCGGCTCCACAGGCCGCCTCGCCAAAGGCCGCCGCCGCTCCTCCGCCGACGAGCGGATTCGAGAAGGTCAAGCTCGACGGCGGACTCCAGATGGGCGAACCGATCGAACTCGCCGTCCTGCCGGACCAGAAGGTCCTCTACATCAACCGCGGCACCACCGCCTCGGGCGGTCAGGTACGGCTCTACAATCCCGCGACGGCGTCGACAACAGTGGCGCTCACCCTGCCGCTGGACGCCCGGTTCGAGGACGGGCTGATCGGCATCACCCTGCATCCGCGCTTCGCCACCACCGGCTGGGTCATGCTGTTCTACTCGCCGAAGGTCACTCCGCTGGTCAACCGGATCTCCCGGTTCACCTTCGACCGGGCCACCAACACACTCTCGCCGGCCAGCGAGGATGTGATCATCGAGTGGCCGACCGAGCGTGAGCTGTGCTGCCACTCCGCGGGCTCGATGTCCTGGGACACCGCGGGAAATCTCTACTTCGCGGTGGGTGACAACACCAACTCCGGCGGTGACTCGGCGGGCATGGCGCCCATCGACGAACGCACCTCCCGCAATCCGCAGTACGACGCCCAGCGCACCTCGGGCAACGCGAACGACCTGCGCGGAAAGATCAACCGGATCCATCCCGAGGACAACGGGACCTACACCATCCCGAGTGGCAATCTCTTCGCCCCCGGGACCTCGGGAACACGCCCCGAGGTCTACATCATGGGTGTGCGCAACCCGTACCGTGTCTTCGTCGACAAGAAGGCCGGCAACACTCTGTACTGGGGCGAGGTCGGCCCGGACGCCGGTGCGACCATTCCCAACCGGGGCCCTGCGGCATACGACGAGTTCAACCGCGCCACCGGTCCCGGCAATTACGGCTGGCCCTACTGCGGCGGGCCCAATGTGGCCTACAACGACTGGGACTTCGCCGCCAACGCACCGCGCGGCTGGTTCCCGTGCGGTGGCACGACCGGGCCGGTCAACAACTCTCCGCGCAACACCGGTATCCAGCAACTTCCGCCCACCAAGCCCGCGTTGGTGTGGGAGCAGCACGGCGGCAGCAAGGAGTGGCCGCAGCTCGACAATCCGGGCGGCTGCGGCTCGCCCAATCACACCGAAGTCTACCACTACGACCCGAACCTGGCCTCCGACGTCAAGTGGCCCCCGTACTACGACAACAAGCTGCTGATCTCCGAGTACTGCCGTAACTGGATCAAGGAAGTGCAGTTCAACAACGGCAATCCGGCGACCGGCACTCCGACCGCGATCGAACCGGTGCTGGACGGGATGCGCTTCGTCCACCCGATCGATTCGGAGTTCGGCCCGGACGGATCGCTGTATCTGCTCGAATACGGCAGCGGCTACTTCTCGGGCGCCGAGGACGCCGGGCTCTACAAGATCAACTACGTGCAGGGCGGCCGGTCGCCGCTCGCCAAGGCATCGGTGAACAGGGACAACGGACTGGCGCCACTGGCCGTGACCTTCTCCAGCGCGGGCAGCAGCGATCCGGACGGCAATCCGCTCACCTACGCCTGGGACTTCACGGACAACGGCAGCACCGACTCCACGGCGGCCAATCCGTCCTTCACCTATCCCGCCAACGGCAGCTTCCAGGCCAGACTGACCGTCAGCGACGGCACCGGACGGACCGGCACCACGACCGTTCCGATCGTGGTCGGCAACGACCGTCCCACGCTGACGATCTCCTCACCACCGGACGGCGGTGTGTACGAGTGGAACGAGAAGGTCACCGTGACCGCGTCCGCGACGGATCCGCAGGACGGTCCGATCGACTGCTCGAAGGTGATCGTACGGATCGCCCTGGGCCACCAGGAGCACGCGCATGAGGTCGCGGAGGGCACCGGCTGCTCCACGACGTTCAACACCGGGCCGATCCACTCCGGACTCGACGCCACACAGTTCTATGTGGTGCGCGCGACCTACACCGACAAGGGCGCTGCGGGAACGGTGCCGCTGACCGGCGAACAGCAGCGGACGCTGTGGCCCAAGCGGTGGCAGGCCGAGCACTTCGCGCAGTTGTCGGGGCCGCAGATCATCACCGCCGCGGGAGCGGAGGGCGGGAAGCGTCTCGGAGACGTGCAGAACAACGAGTGGGTCCGCTACCACCCGGTGAGTCTCAAAGGCGTGACCGGGATCAGGGCCCGGGTGTCCTCGGACAAGGCGGGCAATGTGGCCACCTTCCGCTACGACTCCGTGACCGGGCCGGTCCTCGCGCGGGTGACCGTGCCGAACACCGGCGGCTGGGAGACCTACACCGAGGTCAGTGCCCCGGTCACCGGCGCCGAGGAACGGACGCGTGATCTCTTCGTGGTCTTCACCGGTGGCTCGGGAGCCATTCTCGACCTGGACAGCTACACCTTCACCGGCCCGGGTATCAGCACTCCCTGACACCCTGACCACGGCCGAGACACCAACGGCCGCGGCATGGGCCCGAAGCCCGTGTCGCGGCCGTTCTCCGTCCGTCAGCGGACGTGGGCGATTCCGGCGTAGAGGAGTTCGGTGCTCGTGTCGTTCTCCGGCGCGGGCGTGTCCTTGTACCAGCGCGTCACCAGACCGGGTTCGACCATGTCGAGTCCCTCGAAGAACCGCTCGACCTCCGCGCGCGTACGAGGACGCAGATTGATCCCGCTCGAACGGTACGCGTCAACCTTGTTCTGCTCCTCGGTGAGGAAGTCTCCCGTCAGATGGGAGAGCACCAGACAGCTTCCGGGAGCCAGGGCGTCGATCAGGGTACGGGTGATGCCGTACGGGTCGTCGTCGTCCGGGACGAAGTGCATGAGGGCGATGAGGGACAGTGCGACGGGCCGGTCGAAGTCCAGCAGAGTACGGGCGTGGTCGAGGATCGCCTGCGGCTCGCGGACATCGGCCTCTATGTAGTTGGTCATGCCCTCCGGCGTGCTGATCAGCAGGGCCTCGGCATGGCGCAGAACGATCGGGTCGTTGTCCGTGTAGACGATCCGGGCCCTGGGATCGATCTCCTGGACGATCTGGTGGAGATTCGGCGCGGTCGGGATACCGGTGCCGATGTCGAGGAACTGGTCGATACCGCTACGGGCCACCCAGCCGACCGCACGGTGCATGAAGGCACGGTTCTGCTGGGCGCCTTCGCGCGCCTCGGCCGTCAGCCGCGAGGCCAGCGCCTGGTCGACCGGGTAGTTGTCCTTGCCGCCGAGGAGGAAGTCGTAAATACGGGCCGGATGCGGCTTGCTGGTGTCGACCTGGGACTTGGGCGTTCCTGCCGGCATAAAGGGCTCCATGGAAGTCTGATCGTCATACAGGAAAGAGAGACGCGAACCAGCACACATCTCCCCCTGCGGATCATCGCCACCCCGGCAAATACTGCCACAGCAACGCCCGTACGAGCACGCCGCATTGACGGCCCTCGCCGCCGCGGGAGCCGCCACGGGACCGGCCGGGCCGCTGGTCAGGGCGTGCCGCCCAGGACCTTCCAGACGCGCGTCGCCACATGCAGATTGAGACGCGTCTCGACATCGCCCAGGTCGTGGCCGCCGATCTCACGCAGCCGCTGGAGCCGGTAGCGCAGAGTGCTGCGATGGATACCGAGGACGGCGGCCGTGTTGTCGTAGTTGCCGCCCGCCTCGAAGTACTGGGAGAGCGTGGAGACCAGATCGGTGCGGTGGGCCGTGTCGTAGTCGAGGAGCGGGCCGAGCCACTCGCGGACGTATCCCTCGATCTCCCGGTAGTCGTCGCCCGTCCTGATGATCCGGTACAGGCCCAGATCGTCGAACGAGGTCACGCCGTGCGGCACCCGCGAGCACTGGCGTACCTCCAGCGCGCGCAGTGCCTCCTGGTACGAGCGCGGGATCCCGGACGGTGAGTCGCAGCGCCCGCCGAGGCCGATGGCGCCCGCGCGCGAGTCCAGCTCCCTGGCGACCGCCCGGTACAGCTCGTCGCCCTTGGGACGTCCCTGGACCACCAGCACCGCGCGGCCCGAGCGCCGGGCCACCAGCGACCGCAGCCCCAGGCCGGCC
>NZ_FMDK01000767.1 GCF_900091995.1 Streptomyces sp. MnatMP-M17 | reverse complement strand
CCCCGGGCGGCCCGCCGTCTCCTCCTTCGGTATCAGCGGCACCAACGCGCACACCGTCGTCGAGCAGGCGCCTCCCGCTCCCGAGGCCCCGGAAGCGGCGGACGCTCCGCCCGAGCCCGGCACCGTACCTCTGCTGGTCTCCGGGCGGACCGGAGAGGCGCTGCGGGCCCAGGCCGCCGCGCTGCTCTCCGCCCTGGAGACCGCTCCCGGCACGACCGTCCTCGACACCGCCTGCTCCCTGGCCACCACCCGGGCCGGCTTCGAGCACCGCGCGGTGGTCCTCGCCGCCGACCGAGCCACCGCGCTCGCCGGACTGACAGCTCTCGCCGAGGACGGCGCCTCTGCCGATCTCGTCCAGGACACTGTCCGGAGCGAGGGCAAACTGGCCTTCCTTTTCACCGGCCAGGGCTCGCAGCGGCTCGGCATGGGCCGTGAACTCCACGCGCGGTTCCCGGTCTTCGCCCATGCCCTGGACGAGGCGCTCGACGCGCTCGACCCGCTGCTGGACCGGCCGCTGGGGGAGGTGCTCTGGGGCGAGGACGCCGAGGCGCTGGACCGTACGGAGTACGCGCAGCCCGCGCTCTTCGCCGTCGAAACCGCGCTGTACCGCCTGGTCGAGTCCTTGGGCATCAAGCCCGACTATCTGACCGGCCACTCCATCGGCGAGATCACCGCCGCCCATGTGGCCGGAGTGCTCTCGCTCGCCGACGCGGCCACGCTCGTCGCCGCCCGGGGCCGGCTGATGCAGGCACTGCCCGCCGGTGGCGCCATGACCGCCGTACAGGCCACCGAGGACGAGATTGCCGCACTGCTGGCCGGACACGAGGACACCGTGTCGGTCGCGGCGGTCAACGGTCCCTCGGCGCTGGTGCTCTCCGGCGAGGAGGAGGCCGTCACCCGGATCGCGGCCCGGCTCGGCGCGGAGGGCAGGAAGACCAAGCGGCTCCGGGTCTCGCACGCCTTCCACTCGCCGCTCATGGAGCCGATGCTCGACGAGTTCCGCACCGTGGTCGAAGGGCTGACGCTCCAGGCGCCGCTGACGCCGTTCGTCTCCAACCTCACCGGCGAGCCCGCGACGGTCACGCAGGTCACCTCCGCCGACTACTGGGTGGACCATGTGCGCCGCGCCGTACGGTACGCGGACGGCGCCCGCTGGCTGGCCGGTCACGGAGTGACCACGTTCCTCGAACTCGGCCCCGACGGTGTGCTCTCCGCGATGACCGAGGAGTGCCTCGACACGACGGACGGCTCGGCGGGCAGCGACGCGACAGGCGGTACGGAAGGCGCGCGGGACCGTGCCGCGCTGCCCGCCCTGCGCTCCGGCCGGCCCGAGGTCCGGGCCCTCACCACGGCCCTGGCCGGGCTGTATGTACGAGGTGTCACCGTCCGCTGGGACGCGTACTTCGCCGCCACCGGAGCCCGCCGCGTCGACCTGCCGACCTATGCCTTCCAGCGCCGTAGGTACTGGCCCAGGGAAAACCAGGGCCAGAGCGCCGATCTGCGGGCCGCCGGTCTCGGCGCCGCCCACCATCCGCTGCTCTCGGCCGCCGTCTCCCTCGCCGACTCCGAAGGCGCTCTGCTCACCGGCCGGCTCTCGCTGCGGACCCATCCGTGGCTCGCCGACCACACCGTGCGCGGCACCACGCTCCTTCCCGGCACCGCCTTCCTCGAACTCGCCGTGCGCGCCGGTGACGAGGTCGGCTGTGACCGCGTCGAGGAACTGACGCTGGCCGCGCCGCTGATCCTCCCGGAGCGAGGCGGCGTCCAGGTCCAGCTCTGGGTCGGCACGCCCGACGACTCGGGCCGCCGTACCGTCCATGTGTACTCACGCCCTGAGGACGGCGACGAGACGGCGTGGACTCCGCATGCCACCGGTGTACTCGCGATCGGCGAGGAGCGGGAGCAGGTGCAGGCGCGGGCGCGGGAGCACGTCGGCTTCGACGCCTCCGTCTGGCCGCCGGCCGGAGCCGAACCCGTCGCCACCGACGGGCTGTACGAGCGCCTCGCCGAGGACGGCTTCGCGTACGGTCCGCTCTTCCGAGGGCTCCGCTCGGTCTGGCGGCGCGATGGCGAGGTGTACGCCGAGGTCGCGCTGCCCGAGGGCGGTACGGACGGCGGTACGGACGACGCCGAGGCCTTCGGACTTCATCCCGCGCTGCTCGACGCGGCGCTGCACGCGGCCTCCTTCATAGAACTCGGCACGGAGAGCCGAGGCGGACTGCCCTTCTCCTGGGAGGGCGTCTCGCTGCACGCGACCGGCGCCTCGGCGCTACGGGTACGGCTCTCCCCGGCAGGCGAGGACGCGGTCTCGATCAGCGTGGCCGACACCTCCGGCGCGCCGGTCTTCTCCGTCGACTCGCTGGTGCTGCGCCCGGCTTCGGCGACGCCTCTCGACGTCGCCGCCACGGCGGCCCGGGACGCGCTGTTCGCCTTGGACTGGGTGCCGGTACGCAGTGCTCCGGCGCTCCCTGGCCCGGTCGCCCTGGTCGGTCCCGACGCGTTCGGACTCGCCGGGGACCCCGCGCTGGCGACCGGCAGGATCCATCCGGACCTGGCGTCGCTGGCGGCGGCGGAGACCTCGGTCCCCGATGCCGTCCTGATGACGCTCACCGGAGAGCCCGGCGCCGACGCGGCCCACACTCTGACGGCCGACGTCCTCGCCACCGCGCAGGCCTGGCTCGCCGAGGAGCGGTTCGCCGGCTCCCGGCTGGTCTTCGTGACGCGCGGCGCGGTCGGTGGCCATGACCCGGCGGCGGCAGCGGTCTGGGGCCTGGTGCGCTCCGCGCAGTCCGAACACCCGGGCGCCTTCGGGCTCCTGGATCTGGACCCCGAGGGACCGGCCGAGCTGTCACTTCCCGCCCTGGGCTCGGACGAGCCCCAACTGATCGTCCGCGGCGGCGAGATCCTCGCCGGACGTCTGGTCCGCAGAGCTCCCGGCGACACCCGCACGGCCCCTGTCCGGGACACCGAAGGCCGTGTCCTGATCACCGGTGGTACGGGCGGTCTCGGCGCGGTCTTCGCCCGGCATCTCGTCGCCGAGCACGGCCTGCGGAAGCTCCTGCTGGTCAGCCGCCGAGGCCCGGCCGCCGAAGGTGCCGAGGAGCTGGCCGCCGAACTGACAGCCCAGGGCGCCGATGTCGTCCTCGCCGCCTGTGACGCGGCGGACCGCGAAGCACTGGCGGAGCTGCTCGCCGAGCACACCGTCTCCGCTGTGGTGCACACGGCGGGTGTGCTGGACGACGGTGTCATCGGCTCGCTCACGCCCGAGCGGCTGGATGCCGTACTGCGT
>NZ_FMDK01000106.1 GCF_900091995.1 Streptomyces sp. MnatMP-M17 | reverse complement strand
TTCTTCACCGGCCGGCGCGTCGGCCGCCGTACCGGAGTCGACGACCACGGCGATCCGTTTGCGGCCCTCGCGCCCGGGAGTGCCGCCGCAGATCGCGGCGAAGTCGGGCGCACGGCGCGGCCGGGCGGCGTCGCCGCTGTCCGCGCTCACCGAGAAACGGAAGCCCGTGACGGTGCCGTCGGCGGGCCGGGCCGTGGCAGGACCTTGGGTGGCATAGATCCAGGCGCCGCCGTCGCTCTCCCAGAAGGACCAGTAACGGTAGCCCGCCGCCTGGGCGTTGCCCGTACCCAGGGCGACCATGAAACACACGGGAAGGGCGGCCAGCGCCAGAAGCCGGGAACGCATCACGACTGCGGGCTCTGCTGTGTCTTCTTACGGCCGTTGAGCAGGAAGCCCATACCGACACAGGCGACCGAACCGATCCCGAGGATCCACACCATCCCTTGGTCGCGACCACTGTTCCCGTGCACGACCGCGGCGGCCGGAGCGGTGGCGGAGGCCCTGGGCCTGGGCGTCGGTCCCGTCGCGTTCAGCCGTTCCACGAGGTCGATCCCGCCGAAGTTGCGCGGATCCGTGCCCGTGGCGTGGGCGGCGAAGATGAGCTGGGCGTAGGCCGCGGGCCCGTTCTCCTGGGCCCAGGCACCGGAGTTCCGCTTCAGCCACTCCAGCGCGCCCGCCGCCTGGTGACCGTATCCGGCGGCCGTCAGGGCAACGACGGCGTCCGCCGTGTTGCCGGTGTCCGGCAGCGGCGCGGTGTCGTTGGCGCCGGGCATCGGCGGCAGGTCGAGATGTCCGGTCGCCGCGAGCGCGGAGGCCAGATAGGCGGCGCCGTTACGGGCGGCCCGCTCCGGGCCCGGATCCGCCGTGGGCACACAGGTCGGCGCGGGACCGGCGGCCTGCACCGGCCAGGCCATCATCCGCTTGCCGAGCCCGCCGATGACGGCCGCCGCCGTGGCGTCGTCATTGGCGGTCAGCTTTCCCGCCTTGTCCGGCTGGTACGCGAACGCGCCGGCGTCCGCGCCCGATCCCGCGTCGCACGGGATCGAGAGGGCGACCAGCGCGTCATAGGCGTTCTTCCCTTCGGACGACCGCATCGAGCTGGGCCGTACGCCGAAGGTGGTCAGCGCGCCGATCACCAGAGAGGTGGAGTTCGCGTCGGTCGGTGTGCCGGGCAGATATCCCCAGCCGCCGTCCTTGTTCTGGACGGACCTGAGCCACTCCACGCCCTTTGTCATGGCGGGCCCTTGACCGCCGAGCGTGGAGAGCGCCTGGATGGCGGCGGAGGTGGCGTTGGAGTCCACCATCGTCTTCGCGTCGCAGGGCGTGGCGGGATCGGGACGGTACGCGGGAAAGGCGCCGTTGGCGCACTGCTGGCCCTTCAGCCAGCCGACGGCCTGGTCCGCCGGGCGGACACCGGCCGCGAACTGTCCCATCATCGCCAGCGATTGGCGCCACACACCGTCGTAGGTGGGATCCTTCTCGCCGTACAGGCCGGGCGGGACCGTGACCGGCGCGGGGGACGGCGCGGGCGCGGAGGCGGCGGGAGCCGGGGACGGCGAGGCGTCGGGATCCGTGGAGGAGGAGCCGGACGGAGAGCCCGTGGAGGATCCCGAAGAGCCCGAAGAGCCTTGGGATCCCGTGGAGCCCTGGGAGGCCGGTACGTCGCCTCCCGCCACGGCGGCCGGAGCGACGGCCACACTGAGCAAGGCGGTTGCGGCGAGCGCCGCTGCGCAGCGGCGAACGGTGGTCATGGCGGGCGGGCCTCTCCTGCGGGAGCCGGCGCGGGCACACCACCACCGCTCCCGGCGGGACGGGCCCACAAGGCGGTGGGCCTCCCTTGCCGGTCGCGGCACTGTGCACCAGCCTCCGGCCCCGTAATCCTCGACGATGCCGGCCACCGGCGGTTTCCGGTGGCACGAGCCGGTCACGACCGCGTACGGAGCGTTCCGGCTGCGCCGCCGGTGACGGCGGCTCACGGTTGCGGGTCAGCGCCGGTTTCGCACCGGCTTTCCTCCGTACGGGCATGATGACGACGCGCCTACTGTATCGGCCGCGTACCCCACTCCACCGTCGGGCGTATCTTTTTCACCGTTCCTGGAGGAGCGCCGCATCCGGAGCGAATCCGACATCTCCGCAACGAATGTGCCATGTCGTCCGACAACCAGGTTAAGTCCAACGAACAGTCGGGAAACACTTGTCCGTTGCGCCGCCCACCCTCTTGTTGGCAGTGTGTCTACGCGCGTATCTTGAGCCGACTTCCAGGCTTCTCGTACCACTCACGCACGCCATGTCCGTACTGTCACCACCGCATCGCCACCGCACAGTCACACGCGCGCCCGCGCCCCGGGAGCACACCGGCGAGCACGCGGGAAGCACCCGAGAGAACTCGTAGCAGAAAGAGCCCAACGTGCCCCCTTCCATACCCCCGGCCCTGCGCGGTCGGCGCGCCAAGCGCATCGCCTTGGCGCTCCCCGTCGGACTGGTCGGAACGCTCATCGCGCTCCCGTTCACGGCGCAGGCGGCCCCGTCCGCCGACGCCGTGATCGCCGAGGTCTACGGCGGCGGCGGTAACTCCGGCGCCACCTTCACCAACGACTTCATCGAACTGGGCAACGCCGGCAGCGGTTCCTTCGACCTCACCGGCTGGTCCGTGCAGTATCTGCCCGGCGCTCCGACCGCCAGCAGCAAGTGGCAGGTCACCGAGCTGACCGGCGCCATCCCGGCGGGCGGCAGCTATCTCGTCGCCGAGAGCAAGGGTGCCGGCGGCACCACCGAGCTGCCCACTCCGGACGCGGCCGGCTCCATCGCCATGTCGGGGACCAGCGGTACGGTCGCCCTCGTCCACTCCACGACTCCGCTGGCCTGCGTCACCGCCGCGGACTGCGCGGCCGACGGCAGCATCAAGGACCTGGTCGGTTTCGGCACCGCCGCGGTCCGTGAGACCTCGCCGGTCCCGGGCGCGAGCAACACCGCCTCGGTCTCCCGGAACGCCTCCCTCACCGACACGGACAACAACGCGGCCGACCTGTCCGCGTCCGCGCCGAGCCCTCGTAACACCGGCGGTGGCGGCGGCGAGCCGGGTCCCGACCCCACGCCCACGCCGACGCCCACGGGCCCCACCGGCCCGCCGGAGCCCGACCCGACGCCGGGCCCGGTGCGGATCCATCACATCCAGGGCAACACCCGGGTCTCGCCGTACAACGGCCAGGCCGTCACCAATGTCCCCGGTGTGGTCACCGGCGTACGCGCCACCGGCTCCTCGCGCGGTTTCTGGATCCAGGACACGCAGCCCGACAACGACCCGGTCACCAGCGAGGGCGTCTTCGTCTTCACCGGCTCGACCACTCCGCAGGTCAAGGTCGGCGACTCGGTCCTGGTCTCCGCCAAGGTCGTGGAGTACTACCCGGGCGGTGCCTCGTCCGGTGCGCAGTCCCTCACCGAGCTGAGCGGCCCGACCACCGTCGTGCTGTCCTCCGGCAACGCGGTGCCCTCGGTCGAGTTGGTCGACGCCAAGACGCTGCCCAAGGACTACACGCCGAACGCGGCGGGCGGAAACATCGAGCCGCTCACGCTCCAGCCCACCGTGTACGCGCTGGACTGGCTGGAGTCCCGTGAGGGCATGGTCGTCCAGATCGGCGACAGCCGGGTGGTCGGTGCGTCCAACTCGTACGGCGAGACCTGGATCACCACCAAGCCCACCAAGAACCCGACTCCGCGCGGCGGTGTGATCTACACCGACTACGACGACCCGAACACGGGCCGTCTGCTGGTCACCGCGCTGACCGCCGACAAGCCGACGGCCAATGTGGGCGACACGCTCAAGGGCGCGACCGGTCCGGTCGACTACGGCACCTACGGCGGCTACAGCATCCAGGCGACCGCCGTCGGCGCGGTCACCAAGGGCAGTATCGAGCCTGAGGTGGCGGAGAAGGGCAGCGCCGACGAGCTGTCCGTCGCCACGTACAACGTCGAGAACCTCGACCCGACGGACCCGCAGGACAAATTCGACCGGCTGGCCCAGGGCATCGTCAAGCACCTCGGCTCGCCGGACATCGTGAGCCTGGAGGAGATCCAGGACAACAACGGCGCGAAGGACGACGGTACGGTCGCGGCCGACCAGACCCTCGCCAAGTTCATCGCGGCCGTCAAGGCGGCGGGCGGCCCGGCGTACGAGTGGCGCTCGATCGACCCGGAGAACAAGACGGACGGCGGCGAGCCCGGCGGCAACATCCGTACGTCCTTCATCTACAACCCGCAGCGGGTCTCCTTCGTGGACCGCCCGGGCGGCGACGCCACCACCGCGGTGAAGGTCGTCACCTCCGGCACGAAGGACGAGAACATCTCGCTGTCCGTCTCCCCGGGCCGCATCAACCCCACCTCGGGCGCCTGGTCGAGCAGCCGCAAGCCGCTGGTCGGTGAGTTCATGTTCCGCGGTGAGCAGATCTTCGTCGTCGGCAACCACTTCAACTCCAAGGGCGGCGACCAGCCCATCCACGGCCGTTTCCAGCCGCCGACGCTGAGCTCGGAGACGCAGCGCGTGGCCCAGGCCAAGGAGGTCAACACCTTCGTCGCCGACCTGCTCGACAAGGACAAGGACGCCAAGGTCGTCGTCCTCGGCGACATCAACGACTACCAGTTCTCGGCGCCGCTCGACGTGCTGACGAAGAAGGTCCTCAAGGACCTGATCAACACGCTGCCGAAGGGCGAGCGTTACAGCTACGTCTACGACGGCAACTCCCAGACGCTGGACCACATCCTGGTCAGCAAGGGCATCAAGAACCCCGTGTACGACGTGGTCCACATCAACGCGGAATTCGCCGACCAGGCGAGCGACCACGACCCTCAGGTCGTCCGCTTCAAGTAACCCGCCGGTGACCAGCACTTGCTGACCGGCATCTGCTGAACCACCGCTGACCTGTGGCGTGTACGAGCCCCTCCCCGGGCCCGTACACGCCACAGCCATATCCGCCGCCACGCGCCCCCGGGCTCAGGGGTAGAGGCCGGCCCGGAAGGTGAACGAGACGAGCTGCGCCCGATCACGTGCGCCGACCTTCGTCATGGCCCGCACGGCGTGCGTCTTCACGGTGAACGGCGAGACGTGCAACTGGGCCGCGATCTCGTCGTTGCCGAGACCGCTCGCGACGAGAACGGTCACATCCCGCTCCCTGGGTGTCAGAGCGCCGAAGCGTCTCAGCAGTTCCTGGTCGATCACCGGGGGCGGACTGTCGGTCATATGACCGATGAGCGCGGCCGTCGCGGCGGCGGACAGCGCATCACCACCGCCGACGACCTCGGTGATGCCGGCGACGAGTTCAGCAGGGCTCACGGTCTTGCTCAGGAAACCGTTGGCGCCCGCGCGAAGGGCGGCGAGAACGATGTCATCGTGGTCGAAAGTGGTCAGCACGATCACCCGCAGCTTTTCGGGCGGGTGCTCTTCGCGGATCCGGCGGGTGGCTTCGACACCGTCGATGCCGGGCATCCGGATGTCCATCAGGACCAGGTCGACGGGGTGGGCCCGGAGGAAAGGGACGGCCTGGAGTCCATCGGAGAGGTCACCCGCGACGACGAGACTCGGGTCGAGCAGAAGCATCGCCCGGATGCCGGCCCTTATGTCGTCCTGGTCGTCGACGATCAGAATGCGCGTCATCGGACGACGGCTCCCAGAGGGCTGAACTCCGCGCGGACCCGGAATCGCCCGCCGTCGCTGTCGATCGTCAGTCGCCCACTGGAGGACTCGACGCGTTCGCGCATTCCCACGAGTCCGAGTCCGCTGCCCGAGCCGGAGCCCGAGCCGGAGCCGTGCGGCGAATGACCGACGCGGTTCTCCACGGTGACGCAGATCCTGCCGTCGCGCTCGCGCACATCCACCGTTGCTGTCCCCTCTCCATGCCGGTAGGCATTCGTCAGCGCTTCTTGAACGACCCGGTAGACCGTGACGCCGACGCTGGGCTCCACGAAAACGGCGGGGATGTCGATGGAGGGCCGGACGTCGAGGCCGATGCTCTCGAAAGAGGCGACAAGTCCTTCCAGGCCGCTCAGCGCCGGGATCGGCCGGAGCGCCTCGTCGTCGGAGATGTCGTCCTCGCGGCGGAGGAGCGCGAGGATCCGTTGCGTCTCGACGACGACGGTGCGGGCGCTGGACCTGGCTGAGGCGAGGGCCTGCCGGGACGATTCGGAGCCTTCGGGAAGCCCGATTTCCGCAGCGCCGAGATGCAGGCTCAGCATCGCGACCTGGTGGCCGATGACGTCGTGGAGGTCCCGGGCGATGCGGAGCCGTTCTTCGGTCACTCGTCGGGTGGCTTCGATCTCGCGGGTGGCGATGGCGCTTTCGGCCCGTTCCTCCAGAATCCACCAGTGGTCCCGATGGATGCGGAGCGCGCCTCCGGTCGCACCTCCCGCTATGGCCGAGAAGAGGGCGGCGGCGCCCACGACCGCGCCACCACGGAATCCCCCCAGCGTCATGAACGCTCCCAGGAAGAACGCCGCCACGATGACGGTCCCGGCCAGCGGCTGCTTTCCCCTGAAGGTGACCGAGAACAGCACGAGCACCGCCATCATCCACACCGACAGAGGGTCCTGGCCCACCGCTGTGACGGCGAAGGACGCCGCGCTCGTCACGACCAGTCCTGCCCACGGCTTCCACCATGAGAGAGCGACACCGCCACCGGCGAGCAGTACGGAGAGGACGGTCGGCCAATCCGATCCCCTCAGTACCACTGCCACGACCTGACCGGTGAACACCAGCGCGGCCACTGAATAGGCGACGCGGTGCAGCACCTCGGGGCGGCGGATCCACAGGGGTGCCGCGGGCCCGTTCTGATCGTTGTGTGCCTTGACCATGACCTGATTCTCGTTCGCACGTGTTGTGGCCGTGTACTTCGAACGATGTAGACGGCGGACCTGCGGACCTGCTTCCACCGGTGCGGGCGGGAGAACTACTTCGTTCGAAGTACACGGCCCTGCCCGAGGACCCCGAGACTCCTCAGCGGGGCAACCGCCTCACACCATCACGCAGGGATACCCAATGACCCAGACCACCATAACTTCGACCACGACGACGGCCTCCGGGCTCCGATCGCTCTACCTGATCCGAGTCGTCTTCTCCCTGATCTGGGTGGCGCTCGTCCACACGACCTCCGCCTCGCTCGTGTCGAAAGACAAACCCACAGTGATCGCGGCCGTACTGCTCGTCATCTACCCCCTGTGGGACGGCATCGCCACGCTCCTCGAACGCCGTATGACCGGCACCGGCTCTGGCACCGGCACCGGCTCCACGAATTGCGTCACCACCGCCAACATGGCTCTCGGCCTCGCCGCCACCATCGGGATGATCACCGCCGTCTTCTCCACGATCGGCACGGCTCTTCTCGTGTTCGGCATCTGGGCCCTCCTGTCCGGAGCGATCCAGCTCGTCGTGGCGATCCGGCGCCGGCATAGCGTCGGCGCCCAGTGGCCCATGATCATCAGCGGCGGACTGTCCGTCCTCGCCGGCGCCGGCTTCGCCGCGATGTCCGCCTCGGCGACGAGCGGCCTGTCCACCATCGCCGGATACTCGGCCTTCGGTGCCTTCTGGTTCCTCGTCTCCGTCGTCGCCCTGAGCATCCGCGGCCGAAGCGGCCACTGACGCGGGCACCTTCCGATCACCACGGCGGTGGGGTCAGGAGGCGGCAGGCTGTTTCGATGTCTGTTTTGACCTGGGCGATGGAGGCGCGGCCCGAGAGCCAGGTGATCAGGGTCGCGTGCCAGGTGTGTTCGATGACGCGGACCGCGGAGAGCTGGGCCGGGGTCGGAGGTGTGGGGGTGGGGGACGCGGTCATGGCGTCGAGGATGATCGCCGTCGTCCGGCGGGAGACCTCGTCCACCTCGCGGCTGACGCTGCGGTCCGCGAAGGTCAGGGCGCGGATCATGGCGTCCGCGAGGTGCGGGTCGCGCTGGAGGGCGCGGAAGGCGCGCATCAAGGTCTCGGCGACCCGGGCGGCGGGATCGTCGGTGCTGGGCGGGCGTCTGCGGAGTGTGGTGTGGAGATGCTCCAGCCGGTCCTGCATCGTGGCGACCAGCAGATGGATCTTGGACGGGAAGTAGCGGTAGAGCGTGCCGAGTGCGACGCCCGCCTCCTCGGCGACCTCCCGCATCTGTACGGCGCCGAAGCCGCCCTCGCAGGCAAGTTGGTGCGTGGCGGCCAGGATCCGGCGGCGGCGGGCCTCCTGGCGTTGTGTCAGAGGCGCCGGCGGGGCCGACGTCGGTCCGGCTTCCACTGTCATCCCCGTCCGTCCCCGCTCCATCGCGCTTCACCGCCTCCGGACCGCACAGCATGGCAGGGCGCGCGTGGTGGCGCGAATCACCCGATCCGGCCGGTACAGCGAGGCTACTTGCCGGTAAATTCGAAGGCCGTGGGCGAACAAGTCTGAAACTTGTTCTAGATCGGCGTCGGCGGTTACGCTCCGGCGAAACGCGGAGAGCGCAGTGAGACAGGGGGCCGAGAGTGACCGCTGAGGCCATGCGGGCGGGCACCGGAGCACGGTCCCGGCGGCCCCGGAGGTCCCACGGCGTCCGGCCGGAGCGGGCGGATCGTACAGCGGAAGGCGCGGATCGTACGGCTCCGGACGGGCCGCTCGGCGGCGAGCGGCCGTTGCGTATCGCTCTTCTCAGTTACAAGGGCAACCCGTTCTGCGGTGGACAGGGCGTCTACGTCCGTCATCTCTCCCGTGAACTCGCCCGTCTCGGGCACAGCGTCGAGGTGATCGGCGCCCAGCCCTACCCCGTACTCGACGAGGGCATACCGCTCACCGAGCTGCCCAGTCTCGATCTCTACCGCCAGCCCGATCCCTTCCGCACGCCGAGGCGCGACGAGTTCCGCGACTGGATCGACACCCTCGAAGTCGCCACGATGTGGACCGGCGGCTTTCCCGAGCCGCTCACCTTCTCGCTGCGCGCCCGGCGCCATCTCGCCGCCCGCGCCGGGCAGTTCGATGTGGTGCACGACAATCAGACGCTCGGTTACGGACTCCTCGGCGACCTCGGCGCACCGCTGGTCACCACCATCCACCACCCCATCACCGTCGACCGCCGGCTGGATCTCGACGCCGCCGAGGACTGGCGCAGACGCGCCTCCGTACGCCGCTGGTACGGCTTCACCCGGATGCAGGGACGCGTCGCGCGCCGGCTGCCGTCCGTCCTGACCGTCTCCGGCTCCTCGAAGCAGGAGATCACCGAGCAGCTCGGAGTACGGGCGGACCGTGTCGACGTCGTACACATCGGCGCCGACACGGAGCTGTTCTCGCCCGATCCGGCCGTGCCCGAGATACCGGGCCGTATCGTCACGACCTCCAGCGCGGACGTGCCGCTCAAGGGCCTGGTGTATCTGATAGAGGCCCTTGCCAAGGTCCGCACCGAGCACCCGGCCGCGCATCTCGTAGTCGTCGGCAAGCGCCCGGAGTCCGGGCCGGTCGCGCGGGCCGTCGAGCGGTACGGGCTCGAAGGCGCCGTCGAGTTCGTCAAGGGCATCTCCGACGCCGAGCTCGTGGAGCTGGTGCGCGGCGCGCAGATCGGCTGTGTGCCGTCCCTGTACGAAGGCTTCTCGCTGCCGGCCGCCGAGACGATGGCCACCGGTACGCCGCTCGTCGCCACCACCGGCGGTGCCATTCCCGAGGTCGCGGGCTCGGACGGGGAGACCTGCCTCGCCGTACCGCCGGGTGACGCGGGCGCGTTGGCCGCCGCGCTGGTACGGCTGC
>NZ_FMDK01000316.1 GCF_900091995.1 Streptomyces sp. MnatMP-M17 | reverse complement strand
GGCGGCCACCAGCACGGCGGGACTGTCGGCGGTACCGGGCCGCAAGGTCAGCCGGAACCGTCCGGGCACTCCGGCGCGCGCGGCGGCGTCGGCGGCGTTCTGGGCCAGCTCGACCACGAGCCGGTCGCGGTACCCGCCGAGCGCGAGATCCTCCTCGGCGTTGGCGTCCTCACGGAACCGCGCGGGACTGGCCCCCCACGCATCAAGCACCCCACGCCGCAGCCGCGCCGTCCCGAACGGGTCGGCGCCCTCGGTCGTCCTGACGCTCACGCTGTGACTCCACTCTGCTCCGACTACGCCCCACCATCCCCGTGCGGCCCGAAGGTACCGCGTACACCCCTACCCAGGGGTGCGGGGTCGCCGTCCGGCGACGGGAGCAAGCCACGCGCCTGAGCCGCGCTGCCGAGCGGCACGGCCGACTCGGACGAGTCGCGCTCCTGTCGTTGTGCTCCTGTCGTTGTTATTCGTAAACAGAACCGTCTTGACGAGAATTCGCCAACCGTTCGGGTGAATCTCCATTCGGGCAGGGCCGCGCGATGAAACGACTCTTCCTAAGGACGGCAACGAATCGCGGTGATCGACAATTCACCGGTGATTACGGAACGTAATGGCGACCGTCTTGATCCGATATCGCGACGCCGGGATCCTCGATTTCGTCTCGGGGATTCGTCCGGCAGAAGTGCCGGGCGAACCGAGGCAGGGAAGGGAATGAAATGAAGATTCTCAGATCTCTGGGCGTGCTCCTGGCCGGCGCGGTGCTCGCTCTCGGTATCGGCGGCGGGCCGGTGGCGGTGGCGTACGCCGCTGACGCGCCGGGCGGTGCGGGCTACTCGGCGGCGGATCTCGCCACCGGGCGGACGACGAGCGGGACGGTCGCCGGGTCGGCCGGGCACGAGAGAGAAGTGCCGCCGCAGGAGGCTTCGCTGAGCTGCTGGGATCCGTACTTCTCGGGTTCCACGTTCGCCGTCTCCTGCTCCGGCAACCGCTACTACGTCTATGTCGACTGCTCGAACGGTTATCGGTACGTCGTCGGCCCACTGGCCGGGGCCAAGCGCGTCACGATCACCTGTCCCGGCGGCTACCGCGCATTGCGAGGTGGTGGATACGGAAGCTGATTTCGCTGGAACATCGTTCACGGGTGTTTGACCATTCGCCCTGCCGGAATCTCTCCGGCAGGGCGAGTCGGTATTCGCCCGCCCGCGCCATTCGCCCGTGCCGCTGTCGCCCCGCCCTGGCCGTCGGCTTACGAGTGGCCCAGATCTTCCGTTTCGTCCGCCGGCTCCGCCGGCACCGAGCCGCTGTCCGGGGACGGCCGGAGCGGGAAGGTGTCCGCGGCCATCGAGTCCAGTACGGGCGGCGCCGGGCGCAGCGGCTTGGGCATGACGGCCGCCTCCGAGTGGCCGCCGCAGCCGTACGCCAGCGAGACGACATGGCCGTCCGCCGGCGAGAACTCGTTCGCGCAGACGCCGAAGGCCTGGCGCAGCGAGCCCGCCAGCGGCAGCAGGAAGCCGCAGGAGACACAGGGCGCGGGCGCCGCCTGGGCCATGGGAGTCTTCGCGCCGAACGACTCGTCCCAGCGGTCGGCCGCCACATGCAAGCCGTACCGCGACAGCACACGCGCCCGGCGCATGCCCAGTTCCTCGGCGACCGACGCGATCGAGCCACGCGCGGGGACGGGAGAGACTCCCTCGGGGCCCTCCGCCTCGGCCGCGCCCGCGGCCCCGACCCCGGCGGTCAGATCGGTCAGATCCTCCGTCGGCTCCGCGTCCTCCGCCTCCACGAGATCCGCGAGGTTCTGCGGAGTCACCGCGTCCGGAGCCAGCACCGAATTCGGCGGCGGCACGTCCTCGCCCGAGTAGCCGGGCTCCAGCCGCAGATCCTCCGCCTCCGTGGGCAGCAGATCGCCAGGACCCATGTCGCCGGGCCTGAGCCGCTCGCTCCAGGGCACCCACTCCGGCGCCAGCAGGGCGTCGGGGCCCGGCAGCAGCACCGTTTCGTCCAGCGTGACGACCTTGGCGCGGGAGGCCCGCGCGACCGTCACCGCCCAGCGCCAGCCCCGGTATCCGGGCTCCTTGCACTCGAAGAAGTGGGTGACGACCCGGTCCCCGTCCGCCACCGCCGAGACATGCTCCCCGACGACCCCGGGCGCGGCTGCCTCCTCGGCGGCCGTCCTGGCGAGGTCTACCGCCTCGACGCACAGGCGGTCAGGGGTACGGCTTCGCGTCGTCGCAGCACTCACAGGTCTCGCTTCTCTCCTACGCCGTATCACGGGTGCGCCGGCCGATTCGCGATGTACGAGCCGCGGGCGGAGCGGACCAGAGGGCCGCATCGACGTCCGCGCCCGACCTCTCCTCGGGCACACCTACCGTTATCCATTCTGCGGGATGACGAAGAGGCGCGCGGCCGAGAACAACCGCCGGTGGCGCGCTACGCACGCTACCCCCTCTGCCGCCCCCCGCCCACCTGCACGCCGCCTTTCCCGCACTTCGGGCAACACCGCAACAAGGCCGTGACCCTGTGAGATCCGGCCTGTGACGGGTTCGGGACCCGCCAGGAATCCACCGGGAATCCGCCAAGAATCCGCCGCGAACCGGCTTGGGATCCCTTCCGGCGCCCTCCCGGGACACTCCCGGGACACTCTCGGGACCCTCCCGGAACCGGAAGCAGGCTGGGACCGGCCCGCGACCGGCCTGTAATCCGTCGCACCGGCCACCACCCGGTGAACGCCTCCCCACCCGCCGATGTCATGCCCCGGCTCGTCCTTCATGGCGCCGTCACGGCCCCGTCATGCCCGGGTTCGGTTCGCACCAGGGAGCCTTGGGGCACTATGACGGGGTGGCAGCCGCAACGTCGTCCGACGACGCAGCCGGCCCGCTCCGCAGGACCGGGCGGGCCCTCGGTCATGCCGTGCGCCTGCCCGTCACCGGCACCGCCAGAACCATCCGCAAGGCCACGCACGCGCACGGCGCGGGCGAGTCCGGGCTCGGCAAGCTGATCGAGCTGCACGCCGTGAACGGCGCCGGCGATGTCATGATCACCGTCGCGCTCGCCTCGACCGTCTTCTTCTCCGTACCGACCGACGAGGCCCGGGGCCGCGTCGCGCTCTACCTCGCCATCACCATGGCGCCCTTCACCCTCCTCGCGCCGGTCATCGGCCCGCTCCTCGACCACCTTCCGCACGGCCGCCGCGCCGCCATGGCCTGCGCCATGTTCACCAGGGCCGCGCTCGCCATCCTCATGTCGGCCGCCGTCATCACCGGCAGTCTGGAGCTGTATCCGGCGGCGCTCGGTGTGCTGGTCGCGTCGAAGGCGTACGGAGTGATCCGCAGCGCGGTCGTGCCCCGGCTGCTGCCACCGCGCTTCTCGCTGGTACGGGCCAATTCCCGCGTCACACTCGCCGGGCTGCTCGCCACCGGAGTCGCCGCGCCGATCGGTGCCGGGCTGCACCAGATCGGTCCCAAGTGGCCGCTCTACGGCGCCTGTCTGGTCTTTCTCGGCGGAACGTTCCTGGCGTTCTCGCTGCCGCACAAGGTCGACTCGGCGAAGGGCGAACGCAAGGCCCGGCTGGCCAAGCGCGGCGAGAAACGGCCCAGTCTCCGTACGGTCGGTCCCTCCGTCCTGCACGGTCTCCAGGCGAACGCGTCCCACCGCGCGCTCTCCGGCTTCCTGATCTTCTTCCTCGCCTTTCTGCTGCGCGAGCAGCCGCTCCCGGGCCAGACGGCGGCCGTCTCCCTCGGCATCGTGGGCGTCGCGGCCGGTGCGGGCAACGCGCTGGGTACGGCGCTGGGCGCATGGCTCAAGGCCCGTGGCCCCGAGCTGATCATCGCCACGATGCTGGCCATCGCCCTCAGCACGGCGATTCTCGCGGCGCTGTTCTTCGGCGGTCCGCTGATGGCTCTGCTGTGCGCGGTCGCCGGGCTCTGCCAGGCGCTGTCGAAGCTGTCCCTGGACGCGGTGATCCAGCGGGACGTGCCGGAACAGGTAAGGACCTCGGCCTTCGCGCGCTCCGAGACGCTGCTCCAGATGTCCTGGGTGGTGGGCGGCGCGATCGGCATCGCGCTGCCGCTCAACGGAGTGCTGGGCATGTCCGTCGCCGCCGCCATCATCGGCGTCGGAGCGCTCTTCGCGGCGCGCGGACTGCTGACGGTGGCCAGACACGGCACGCCGCATCCCCGCGTGGCCTGAGGGATGGCGCAAGGCACCAGACATCAGGTCCCAGGTCCCGGGCGCCGAGCAGCCCCGGGCAGCCCCGAGCACCACCAGCCGCACCACCAGCCCCAGGACCCAGCGCCGCCGCTCCCGTACGCCGCGTGACCAGGTGCGGCTCGCCGTACCCCCTGGCGGCCCGTGCCGGTACGACCGATAGCCTTCGCCCCATGACCGTTGCGTTCTTCTCTGGTAGGGCCCGCAGGGCCGGCGTCGTCCTCGGTGCTGTGTCCGCCGGACTCCTCGTCCTCGCCGCCTGTGACAAGCCGACGCCGCTCGCGACCGTGACGATCGGCGACAACTCGGTCAACACCGAGGCCGCCTGCTACAACGACGGCAAGGCGATCAAGCAGACCGAGATCCAGCCCTGCCTCAACAAGAAGCCCGAGAAGACCGTCGAGGTCTCCATGGACGATCAGGTCCACTTCGGTGTCGACCCGACGATCGCCGAGCACGGCTGGACGCTCTTCATCGACGGTCAGCAGGCCGAGCAGGAGCCGTACAAGAAGACGTACCGTACGATCCCCGGCAGCGCGTTCTTCTCCAGCCAGACCGGCGAGCCCACCAACGCCACACGGGTCAGCATCGTGGAGGCCAGCGGCAAGGAACTGATCGGGATCTGGCAGTTCGAGTTCAAGAAGGCGTCCTGACGTTTTAACGTTCTGACTCCACGGCGCTCCTGAACCCACCGCACTCCTGATCCCACCGCGTCCCGCCCTCGCCCCCGCACCTGTCCCTGGAGGCTCCCGCCATGCGTGTGCTTGTCGTAACGGCGGTGGCGGCGGAGGCGGACTCCGTCGCCGCGGGACTCGACCGGTTCGCCGGCAGCGGTGTCCGTGAACTGACCGGTGGCTACGAGATCACGGGCCACGCCCAGTACATGCCCCGGCCCGGTTCCGTGCAGATACCGGTCGTGGACGTCCTGGCCGGCGGAGTCGGCCCGACGGCCGCCGCGGTCGCCACGGCGACGGCGCTGGCGGCCTCTCCGTACGATCCTCCGTACCATCTCGTCATCTCGGCCGGTATCGGCGGCGGCTTCCGGCACCGCGCGCCGGTCGGCTCGCTCGTCGTCGCGGACAGGATCGTCGCGGCCGACCTCGGCGCCGAGAGCGCCGACGGCTATCTGCCGGTCGAGAAGCTGGGCTTCGGCCGCAGCGTCCACCGGCCTCCGGCGGAACTGACCGCCCGTATCGCCAAGCTCCTGGACGCCGCTCCGGCGGGCGGGACCACCGGTACGACGGCCGGTCCGGCCACCACGGCGCTCCTCGCGCCCGTCCTCACCGTCTCCACCGTGACCGGCACCGCCGCCCGCGCCGCCGAGCTGACCGCGCGCCATCCGCTCGCCGCGGCCGAGGCGATGGAGGGCTTCGGCGTCGCGGAGGCCGCCGCCGTCCACTCCGTACCATGTGTCGAGATCCGCGCCATCTCCAACGCCGTGGGACCGCGCGACCGCGACTCCTGGGAGATCGGCCGGGCCCTGGAAGCGCTGCGGTACGCGTTCACGCTGCTCACCCCAGTCTTCGAGGAGCCGTCATGACCGCCGTACAGCCGCTGCGGATCGCCTACTCGCCCTGCCCCAATGACACCTTCGTCTTCGAGGCCTGGGCCCATGGCCGGGTGACCGGCGCGCCGGACATCGATGTCACCTTCGCGGACATCGACATCACCAACGGCATGGCGGAGCGCGGTGAGTTGGACGTGCTCAAGGTCTCGTACGCTGTGCTGCCCTGGGTCCTGGACGAGTACACACTGCTGCCGTGCGGCGGCGCGCTGGGCCGCGGCTGCGGTCCGCTCGTACTGACCCGGGAGCCGGGCACCGATCTGACCGGCAGGACCATCGCCGTACCGAGCGAGCGCTCCACGGCCTATCTGCTCTTCCGGCTGTGGGCGGCGGATGTCGTCCCGGGCGGAGTGGGCGAGGTGGTCGTCCTGCCGTTCAACGAGATCATGCCGGCGGTACGGGACGGCAAGGTGGACGCCGGACTCGTCATCCACGAGGCGCGTTTCACCTATCAGGATTACGGTCTGCACTGCCTTGCCGACATGGGCGAGCACTGGGAGTCCACGACGGGACTGCCGATCCCGCTGGGCGCGATCATCGCGAAGCGCTCGCTGGGCACCGAGGTGCTCCAGTTGCTGGCGGAGTCGGTACGCAGGTCGGTCCGGATGGCGTGGGACGATCCGGAGGCCTCACGTCCGTATGTCCTGGAGCACTCCCAGGAGATGGATCCGGCGGTGGCGGACCAGCATATCGGCCTGTACGTCAACGAGTTCACCGCGGACCTGGGCGTCGACGGCTATGCGGCCGTACGCGGGCTGCTCACGCGTGCCGCGGCCGAGGGACTCGTACCGCCCCTCGGCCGTGACGCGTTGCGTTTCGTCTGATCGCGTTTTACCCGATCGCGTTTTATCCGATCCGACCGATTCCCCGCGTCACACGTCCAACTGGTCCGCGACCGCTCGCAGAAGGCTCGCGATCTGCGCGCCGTGGACCTTGTCGGGATAGCGGCCACGCTCCAGCATCGGTGTGATGTTCTCCAGCAGCGTCGTCAGATCCTGGACGATCGAGGCCAGTTCGTCGGGCTTGCGGCGCTGGGCCGCCGCGACCGAGGGCGTCGGGTCGAGGATCGTCACCGAAAGCGCCTGGTCACCGCGCTGGCCTGCGACCACGCCGAACTCCACGCGCTGGCCCGGCTTGAGCGCGTCGACTCCGGCAGGGAGGACCGTTGAGTGCACGAAGACGTCGCCGCCGTCGTCACGGGAGAGAAAGCCGAAGCCCTTCTCGCTGTTGAACCACTTGACCTTGCCG
>NZ_FMDK01000247.1 GCF_900091995.1 Streptomyces sp. MnatMP-M17 | reverse complement strand
CCGCTGACGCCGCCACCGCTGACGCGCCCAGGGCCGGCGGCCCGCTCGTCATCGCGCACCGCGGTGCCTCGGCGTACGCGCCGGAGAACACCCTGGCGGCCGTCGACCGGGCCGGTGACCTGGGCGTCGACTGGGTGGAGAACGATGTGCAGCGCACCAGGGACGGCGCTCTGGTCGTGATCCACGACGACACTCTCCTGCGGACCACGGACGTCGAGAAGGTCTTTCCCGACCGGGCGCCATGGAAGGTCAAGGACTTCACCGCCGCCGAGATCGCGCGGCTGGACGCGGGAAGCTGGTTCGGCGCGCGGTGGGCGGGCGAGCGCGTACCGACGCTGAAGCAGTTCCTGAACACCGTCGACGCCAACCGTCAGAAGCTGCTCCTGGAGATCAAGGGCCCCGAGCAGTATCCGGGCATCGAGAAGGACATCCTGCGGGTGCTCCGCCAGGAGGGCTGGCTGGACCGCGCCCACGTCGAGGAGAAGCTGGTCATCCAGAGCTTCAGCGCGGACAGCGTCCGTACGGTGCACCAGCGGCGCCCAGAGATCACGACGGGCTTCCTCGGCACACCGGCGACGGCCGAGCTGCCCGCCTACGCCGCCTTCACGGACCAGATCAATCCGTCGTACACCTCGCTGACCGCCGGCTATGTGGCCGCCGTGCACCGGCTGAAGGGCCCGCACGGCAAGCCACTCACGGTCAGCACCTGGACGGTCAACGACGCGACGGGCGCGGTGCGGGTCAGGGACCTCGGTGTGGACGGGATCATCACCAACAACCCGGACGTGGTGCGGGAGGCGGTGGGCTGAGGCCCGCTGTCAGCGGGCTGAGACCCGTTGTCAGTGGTGGCCCTTACGGTGGTTCGCATGAATACCCGCGTGAACACTTACGGGCAGTCCTCGCTGGAGTGGACCGTCGTGGGCAGTGACATCGGGCCGCTGCTGCTGGCCGCGACCGGCCATGGCCTGGTGAGCGTGGTCTTCCACGCCGACGGGCCGGTAAGGGAGAGGGCGCTGAGACAGCTCAGGGAGCGGCTCGGCGTCGAGCCGGCCGAATCGTCGTCGGGTCTGCTGGCCGAGGCGATACGTGAGCTGTCGGCGTATTTCGCGGGCGAGCTGCGGGAGTTCGGACTGCCGCTGGACTGGTCGCTCTCCGGAGGCTTCAACCGGCAGGTGCTGCGCGAGCTGGCGGCGGGTGTGCCGTACGGAGCCGTGGTGGGGTATGGCGACCTGGCACGCCGGGTGGGCCAGCCGGGCGCCGCGCAGGCGGTCGGCGTGGCCATGGGCTCCAATCCGCTGCCGGTGGTGGTGCCGTGTCACCGGGTGGTGGAGAGCGACGGCGGGCTCGGCGGTTTCGGCGGCGGGCTGGAGACCAAGCGACAGTTGCTGGCCCTGGAGGGTGTGCTCCCGGCGCCGCTGTTCTGAGCCCGGGCGAGAGGGCGGGATTGTACGACTTTGCCGTCACTTGTCCGCTTTCCTTGCCGGGCTTAGGCTGATTTGTGGAGCACCACCGCGCGTACAGCCCGGCGGAAACCGTGCGAGGCGCAGTACGTCCGGCCCCGCCGACCGGGCGGATTCCCGTGTCCGCACACACCGTGGCCGGACCGCCTGAGCGGTAGCGGACTCCATGACCCGTGCACAGGCCGAGTCATCCGCTGGACAGGCAGAACCGAAGGGACGGCGAGTCAGCATGAGCGGAGGAAACAAGGCGGTCGCATACATCAAGCCGGGTGAGGTGGAAGTCAGGGAAACCGACTACCCAGTGCTCGAACTTCGCGACGGGCCGGGAGTGGCTCCCGCCAATGTCGGCCGCAAGTGCCGGCACGGAGTCATCCTCAAGGTCCTCGCCACCAACATATGCGGCAGCGACCAGCACATGGTACGAGGCCGTACAACGGCCCCCGAAGGTCTGATCCTCGGTCACGAGATCACCGGCGAGGTCATCGAGAAGGGACCCGATGTCGAGTTCATCGACACCGGTGACATCGTCTCGGTGCCCTTCAACATCGCCTGCGGGCGCTGCCGGAACTGCAAGGAGCGCAAGACCGGAATCTGTCTGAACGTCAATCCGGCCCGTCCGGGCGCGGCATACGGCTATGTCGACATGGGCGGCTGGGTCGGTGGCCAGGCGGAGTACGTCATGGTGCCGTACGCGGACTTCAATCTGCTCAAGTTCCCCGACCGGGACGCGGCACGCGAGAAGCTCCTCGATCTGACGATGCTCTCGGACATCTTCCCGACCGGCTTCCACGGTGCCGTGACCGCGGGCACGGAGGTCGGCTCCACGGTGTACATCGCGGGCGCGGGACCCGTCGGACTGGCGGCCGCGGCTTCGGCGCAGCTCCTCGGCGCGTCGGTGGTCATCGTCGGCGACCTCAACACCCAACGGCTGGACCAGGCCCGCAGCTTCGGCTGTGAGACCGTCGATCTGACGCTGGGTTCGCTGGAGGACCACATAGCCCAGATCCTGGGTGTGCCGGAGGTGGACTCGGCGGTCGACGCGGTCGGCTTCGAGGCGCGCGCCTACGGCAAGGACACCGACGAGGCACCGGCGACCGTCCTCAACTCCCTGATGAACATCGTCAGGGCGGGCGGCAAGCTGGGTATCCCGGGGCTGTATGTCACCGAGGACCCGCGCGGTGTCGACCAGGACGCCAAGTCCGGCACGCTGAAGGTACGGCTGGGCCTCGGCTGGGCGAAGAGCCATGAGTTCACGACCGGTCAGTGCCCGGTGATGAAGTACCACCGAGGCCTCTCGGAGGCGATCCTGCACGACAAGGTGCATATCGCGAAGGCGGTCAACGCCACGGTGATCTCGCTGGACGACGCGACGCGCGGATACGCGGAGTTCGATCAGGGAGCGAGCCGTAAGTATGTGTTCAATCCGCACGGCGCACTGGACGGAGTGAAGGCCGCCTGATGCCGCAGGTGTCACACGGCTGAGGTCACAGGCCGAATCCGACCGTCCCTCGCGGACGCGATTCCGGACACGATCGCCGACCGGCTTTCCCGCCGGCCGGCGATTCCGTACCAGATCCACGATTCCGTGGCCGACGTTTGCGCGGGCCCCGGACGTGCCATGGATGGGTACATGCCAGACATCACATCGCAGCGCTCCCCCGAGGTGCGGGAGGCGCTCGCCGCGGGCCGTCCCGTGGTCGCCCTGGAGTCCACGATCATCGCGCACGGACTGCCGCGCCCGCGCAATCTGGCGGTCGCGGAGGAGCTGGAGGCGCTGGTGCGGGCCGACGGCGCCGTGCCCGCGACCGTGGCCGTGCTGGACGGCGTGCCTCATGTGGGCCTGGTCAAGGACCAGTTGGAACGGATCGCCGAGGACACATCCGTACGGAAACTGGGCCACCGTGATCTGGCACCGGCGATCGCTGCGGGCGCGAGCGGTGCGACGACCGTGTCCGCCACCGCGTTTCTCGCCGCGAGGGCCGGGATCCGGATCTTCGCTACCGGCGGTCTGGGCGGAGTCCACCGCGGCTGGACCGAGACCCAGGACGAGTCGGCCGATCTGGCGCTGCTGGCCAGGACCCGGATGACGGTCGTCTGCGCGGGCGTCAAATCGATCCTGGACGTCCCGGCGACGCTCCAGCGGCTGGAGACGCTGGGCGTCGGCATCCTGGGCTACGGGACGGAACGTTTCCCCGGCTTCTATCTGGCCTCTTCCGGCGAGCCGGTCGACTGGACGGTCCATTCGCCCGAGGAGGTCGCGGCCGTGATGCGCGCACAGGACACGCTGGGCGGTCCCGAGTCGGCGCTGATCGTCGCCAATCCCGTACCGGAGGCGGAACAGCTCGATCCGGCGCTGCACGACCGGGTGCTCGCGGAGGCGCTCACCGAGTGTCATGAGCGCGGGATCGGCGGCCAGGCCGTCACTCCGTTCCTGCTGGACCATCTCATGCGGCAGACCGCGGGCGCCTCGCTGGAGGCCAATCTGGCGGCGGTACGCGGCAACGTACGGCTCGCGGCCCGGATCGCCGTGGCGCGGATCGCCTCGGCCCGGTGAACCACGGCGCTCTGCCCGGCGGCGGCGCGCTGCTGGTGGTCGGGGACGTGGTGACCGATGTGGTGGCGCGGTACCGCACACCTCTCGCGCACGGTACGGACACGGCCGCCGAGATCCGTACGCTGCCGGGCGGTGCCGGGGCCAACGCGGCCTGCTGGGCCGTCCACAGCGGGTGCGCGGACGTACGGCTGCTGGCGCGGGTGGGCGCGGACGCCCATGACTGGCATGCGGAGCGGCTGCGACGGGCAGGGGTACGGGCACATCTCGTCATCGATGACAAGGCGCCGACCGCCACGGTGATATGCCTGGTCGACGCCTCCGCGGAGCGCACACTTCTCACCGACAGCGGCGCGACGCTGCGACTGTCACCCGTCGACTGGTCGCCGTCCCTCCTCGACGGGATCGGACGGCTGCATCTCTCCGGCTATCTCTTCTTCACCGAGGTGAGCCGACGGCTCGCCGCCTTCGTGATGGCGGCGGCGCTGGAGCGGGAGATTCCGGTGAGCGTGGATCCCGCCTCGGCCGGCTTTATCGAGGAGCTGGGCGCGGACCGTTTTCTGGC
This sequence comes from Streptomyces sp. MnatMP-M17, assembly GCF_900091995.1. Classification (GTDB taxonomy): domain Bacteria; phylum Actinomycetota; class Actinomycetes; order Streptomycetales; family Streptomycetaceae; genus Streptomyces. Next base: position 14,218 of record NZ_FMDK01000247.1, on the reverse strand, counting down.
TGCGATGGAGGGCGTGGAGACGCTGCTGCCCAACGTGGACGAGGCCAGACTCCTGACCGGACTGACGGATCCTGCGGACGCCGCCGCCGAGCTGAGCCGACGGGTGCCGGTGGCGGTGGTCACGCTGGGCGGGGACGGCGCTCTGGTGGCGGAGGCGGGCGCCGTCCGTGCCCGTGTACCGCCCGTCCCGGCGCGCGCCGTGGACTCGACGGGAGCGGGCGACGCCTTCACCGGCGCGTTCCTGGCGGCGCGGCTGACGGGCGCGGACCTCGTACGGGCCGCCGCCGCGGGCTGCCGGGCGGGAGCACAAGCGGTGGCGACGGTGGGCGGACGACCACCGGACGGACCGTAGTCGCCAGCTCACGGGCCAGGGCACATGAAAGTCATACGGTCACGGCGCCGACTCGCCCGTCAGCCCAGCCCGCCCCAGGCCGGATGCCGGGGATCATCGGCCCGTACGACCACATCGGCGACCGCGACCGGGTCCACCTCGTCCTCGTACCGCGCGAAGGCGGGCAGCGTCCAGAGTTCGCCCGCGTCGGTACGGCGCCGGAGCGCGCCCGGTGAGAGCCGCAGATGCACAGTGAGGTCGAACGGGAACCAGTGCCCCAGCAGCAGCGGCCCGTGCAGCACCAGCACACCGCCGGGCGCGAGTCGACGGTGCTGGCTGCGCGTCGCCCGGTCGGTGGCCGGGTCCCAGAGATCGGGCAGGACCCGCCCGCTGCCGCCCGGCTCCAGAGGTCCGAACACCTCGCGCCAGAGGGCGCCGGTGTCGAACCAGCCGCTGTAGTACGCGTCGGGGTCCTCGCGCCCGTACTCGTACCGCAGCGAGGCCGGGCGCAGAAAGCCGGCGGTACCGACGACCAGCACCGACCGGCCGCGTATCCGCAATGCCTCGGCGAGCGCCTCGGCCGGTCCGGCGGTCCCGGCGGCAGGCGCGCCGTCGACAGCCACGCGCGACCAGGGCCCGCCGTCCGCCGGCTCCGTCTCCAGGATCCGCTCGGCGAGGGCCTCGGTCAGCCGGTCCCAGGTGATCGCTTCGAGTCGCACCCGTTCATCATCGTTCAGGCGTTCAACCGTTCAGAAGGCGGCTCACAAGCCCGTAACCCAGGCCCACGGCTCACGGGCCCCTGAGGCTCACAGACCCATGACCGGAAGGCTCTGCTCCGCCCAGATCGTCTTTCCGCCGACGCCCTGGCGCGTGCCCCAGCTCTGGGTGAGCTGGGCCACCAGCAGCAGCCCGCGGCCTCCCTCGTCGAAGACACGGGCGCGGCGCAGATGCGGCGCGGTGTTGCTGCCGTCGGAGACCTCGCAGATGAGGCTGCGGTCATGGATCAGCCGGAGCTGGATGGGCGCCTCGGCGTACCGGATGGCGTTGGTGACGAGTTCGCTGACCACCAGCTCCGTGGTGAAGACGGCCTCGTCAAGGCCCCAGTCGGCGAGCTGGGCCGAAACCTCGCCCCGTGCCTCGCTGACCACGGCCGGGTCGCAGTTCAGCTCCCAGGTGACCACCTGGTTCGCGTCGAGCGCGTGCGTACGGGCGAGGAGCAGCGCGACATCGTCGGCCGGGTGAGGCGGGAGCAGCGCCTTGAGCACGCTGTCGCAGATCTCCTCCAGAGGCGCGGTGGGCTGGGACAGGGCCTCGCTCAGCGCGGCCAGCGTCTCGTCGATGCCGCGCTCGCGCCTCTCGATCAGACCGTTGGTGTAGAGGGCGAGAATGCTGCCTTCCGCCAGATCCACATCGACGCTCTCGAACGGCAGATTGCCCAGCCCGAGCGGCGGTCCCGCGGGCAGGTCGAGAAATTCGACGGCTCCGTCGGGGCTGACCACCGCGGGCTGGGGATGTCCGGCGCGGGCCAGCGAGCAGTGCCGGGAGACCGGATCGTAGACCGCGTACAGACAGGTGGCACCGACGTCCCCGGCGGATTCCGCCGTTATGGGCGCGCCCACGCCTTGGCCGCTCGCCGCTTCGGCGGCGAGATGGTTGACGAGGTCGTCGAGATGGGTGAGCAGTTCGTCGGGCGGCAGATCGACATCGGCCAGCGTGCGCACCGCCGTCCGCAGCCGGCCCATCGTGGCCGACGCCTGGAGGCCATGACCGACGACATCGCCCACGACCAGGGCGACCCGGGAGCTGGACAGCGGGATCACATCGAACCAGTCGCCGCCGACTCCGGCCCTGGTGTCGGCGGGGAGATAGCGGAAGGCAACCTCGGCCGCCGCGTTCTCGGGCAGCTTCCTGGGCAGCAGGCTGCGCTGGAGAGTCAGTGCCGTTTCGCGTTCGTGGGTGAAGCGGCGGGCGTTGTCGATGCAGACGGCGGCCCTGGCCGTGATCTCCTCGGCCAGGAGCAGATCCTCCTGTTCGAAGGACTCGGGACGCCGGTGCCGGGTGAAGGTCGCCACACCGAGAGTGGTCCCGCGGGCGCGCAGAGGAACGGCCATCATCGCGTGGAAGCCGAACTCGCGCGCCTTGGCGGCCCGCTCGGGTGCCTGGATCCTCCAGCGGTTGGTGGCGGGCTCCGTCATCCTGCTCACGACTCCGCGCGCGGTGAGCAGGCTCTCGGCGGCGGGTGAGTAGTCGGAGTAGACATCCGTCTCGCCCACCGGGACCACGGACTCGGGGACACCCTCGAAGACCGAGCTGCACGCGGCGCGGCGCAGCGTCACCCGGCCGGTCAACGGTCCTGACGGCGGCTCGCCGCCCTCATTGACCGTGGGGATCAGATCCACGGTCACGAAATCGGCCAGGACCGGGACGGACACGTCGGTGAGCTCCTGCGCGGTACGGCCGATGTCGAGGGTGCTGCCGATACGGACGCTGGCCTCGTTGACCAGAAGCAGCCGCTGCCGGGCCGTGTGCTGCGAGGTCACGTCATGCGTCGCCACCATCACACCCCGCACCCGCTTCTCATGGTCCCGGAGCGGCGAGATGGAGAGCGACCAGGCGAGTTCGTGTTCATGGCCCACCATGCGCAGGGAGTACGCGAGCTGCCGCGGTACGCCGGTCTCCAGCGCCAGCCGCATATGACGCTCGGTGTTCTCGGACTCCGGGCCGGGCACGATCTCCGGCAGCCGCAGTCCGCGTACGTCGTCCTGGGCCAGGCCCAGCAGGCGCTCCATGTCCTCGTTCGCACAGCGCAGCCGCAGATGGGTGTCGTAGATCGCCATCTTGCACGGGGACTGGACGAAGAACTCCTCGATCAGCTCGCCGTCCTCGGTGCACGGCGGGGGGCGGGAGAGCGGAGAGACAAGGAGCCACTCGGCGTCGGCACGGCTCGCGGCGGAGGCCTCGGGAGCCTCGGAGGAAACCTCGGTGCCGGTGGAGGTCTCGGTCTCGATGTCGGTGTCGGTGTCGGTGTCGGTGCCGGTGCCGGTGCCGGTGCCGGTGGAAGCCTGGAGATCAGGCGTTGTCCGTAGATGCGCCAGCAGCGGTACGTCCACCTGCTCACCGTCCCGGTGCAGCAGCGTGACCGTACCGCTCCATCTGCCCAGCGCCTCCGGGCTCCGCCGCGCCTCCTCCGCCGCCCGCGCGGCGGACTCCGCGGTCTCAGCGTCGGCGAACAGCCCAGCCAGGGGCCGTCCCACGACCTCGGCAGGCGCGTAACCCAGCAGCCTGCGGGCCCCCTCACTCCACCGCGTCACCACGCCCTGGGCATCGACAGCGGCCTTCGCCGTGGACGACTCGTCCACAAAGACATTCGATCGGACGGACTGTTCCTCGTGCTCGGTGTCCGGCCGAATCATTGCCATTCATCTCACCCTCGGACCGTCAGGGAACACGGACATCATCAAGTATGACACCGGGTGACAAATAGAGTAATTTAACCCCACTTTCTCTCAAGGTATTGAGAAATACATTAAGAACGCGTTAAAGGTTCAATGAAGGAGGTTTCACTCGCCGCGCAGCACCTTGGCCAGCGCCCCCTCGCCCGACACCTCGATACGCCCGTCCCGCACTCCGTCCCCGACCGTCAGCTCGCCTCCGCTCAACGCACGGCAGGTGTCGGCGTCGAGGACCAGACGGGCATCCGGGCTCTCCGCCGGACCGTCGCCGTACACCGGATCGCCCGCGCCGAGCCGTATATGGAACGCGCCTTCGTCCAGCCGGACTTCCACCACGCCCTCCTGTCCGTACCCGTCTGCGCCGCCTGGGCCCGGCAGACCGTCGAGCACCGGCAGCAGCGGCACGGCGAACCAGTGCGCCCGTACGGCGTCGGTGGGCCTGCGCTCCTCCAGCGCCGGAGCGCCCCACTCCGCGAGGGCCGTGAGGACCGGCAGCAACCCACGCCCGCGCTCGGTGAGTTCATACACATACGCGGCGGACGGCGGCGGCAGTCTGCGGCGCGTGGCCAGTTCGTCGCGCTCCATGTCCTTGAGCCGGGAGGCGAGCACATCCGTACTGACGCCGGGCAGATCGGCGTGCAGATCGGTGTAACGGCGGGGCCCGGCGAGGAGTTCACGGACGATCAGCAGGGTCCAGCGGTCACCCACGGCGTCAAGGGCACGGGCGGTGGCGCAGTACTGGTCGTAACTTCGGCGACGTGACATGTGGCGCAGTCTAGACATGTTGTTGGACTTTCCAAGCTCGCACTTGGTAAAACCAAGTATCGCAACAAGGTCTGGGAGGCCACCGCATGGAATTCCGGCAGTCGAGCAAACTGAGCGAGGTCTGCTACGAGATCCGCGGCCCGGTGATCGAGCACGCCGACGCACTGGAGGAGGCGGGCCACAGCGTCCTGCGCCTCAACACCGGCAATCCCGCGCTCTTCGGGTTCGAGGCACCGGAGGAGATCCTCCAGGACATGATCCGGATGCTCCCCCAGGCCCATGGGTACACGGACTCGCGCGGCATACTCTCGGCGCGCCGTGCCGTCGCCCAGCGGTATCAGACGCTGGGTCTGCCGGATGTCACCGTCGATGACATCTTCCTGGGGAACGGAGTCTCCGAGCTGGTCTCGATGGCCGTCCAGGCGCTGCTGGAGGACGGCGACGAAGTCCTCATCCCGGCGCCCGACTTCCCGCTCTGGACCGCCGTCACGACTCTGGCCGGCGGCCGTCCCGTGCACTATCTCTGCGACGAGTCCGCGGACTGGTATCCGGATCTCGACGATCTGGCCGCGAAGATCACCGACCGCACCAAGGCCGTTGTGATCATCAATCCCAACAATCCCACCGGGGCCGTCTATCCACGGGAGATAGTCGAAGGGATGCTGGATCTCGCCCGCCGTCATCAGCTCATGGTGTTCGCGGACGAGATCTACGATCAGATCGTCTATGACGACGCGGTCCACCACACCGCCGCGGCCCTCGCTCCCGATCTGGTCGTCCTCACCTTCAGCGGGCTCTCGAAGACCTACCGGGTGGCGGGCTTCCGTTCCGGCTGGCTCGTCGTCAGCGGGCCCAAGCAGCACGCGCGCAGCTATCTGGAAGGGCTCACGATGCTCGCGTCAATGCGGCTGTGTCCCAACGCGCCCGCGCAGTACGCCATTCAGGCCGCGCTCGGCGGCCGGCAGTCCATCCGCGAGCTGACGGCTCCGGGCGGCAGACTCCATGAGCAGCGCAATCGCGCCTGGGAGAAGCTGAACGAGATTCCGGGCGTCTCCTGCGTCAAGCCGAAGGGCGCGCTGTACGCCTTCCCTCGGCTCGATCCGAAGGTGCACAAGATCCATGACGACGAGCGATTCGTACTGGACCTGCTGCTGCGCGAGAAGATCCAGGTCGTCCAGGGGACAGGCTTCAACTGGCCGCGTACGGACCACTTCAGGATTCTGACTCTGCCGTACGCGGACGACCTCGACGCGGCGATCAGCCGCATCGGCCGCTTTCTGAGCGGATACCGCCAGTGAGGGGGCTCAGAAGAGCAGGAAAGAGGAGGAAGAGGAGCGGACCCGGGGGCGTAGCCGGCCCCCGAGCCCTGTCATGCCGCCCATGTCACACGCCGGCACACTTGAGAACCCAGGTCAGTCGTAATGTCGTCGCGTCCTGCCATTGGACCACCGCGCATCGAGCTGCACGGGCCGGACTTGAACCGGCACTTCGACGTCCCAGGGCCTGGGTCCGATCGATCCGGCGATCGGGGGCCAATGCTGAGTCTGGAGCAATAGTCTGAGATTGATCGCGGTCTGCCTCTGCCGATTGGGCTACCGCGGCCCGTCCATCCTGCTACGGATGTGCCGCGGGGAGGACTCGAACCTCCACTGGAACCGCGCAGTCACGACAAGCCTCAGTTTCAGCTTGCGCTCCTCGCGCACCCCGGCCGCACAAGCAGGCAGCCGGGGAGTCTTCGAGGCTACCCGAACAGGTAGCCGAACACCGCGTCACCTATCAGCCGATCGGTGACATCCGTGCCGTTCGCCTCCTCGCGGGCGAACTTCACGGCCTGCTGGAGCTTCTCGACCCGGTCGAGCAGCTCGTTCACCCGACGGGCGGGCAGCGCGCCGCTGAATTTCACCGTGGTCCAGTAACCGACGGGTATGTCCTCGTAATACACCTCGACCTGCGCCGGGTGTTTCTCGGTGGCCTCGGCCTTCACATGGTTGCGCGGGACCTTCTTCGTACGGACGGTCCGTACCGCCTCGGTCTTCCACGCGTCCGTCGACGGGTCCTGGCTCCAGGACTCCGAGGCGTCCAGCACCGGCAGCTTACGTACAAAGGTGTTGAGGTCGGTGAGCTGCTTCTCCAGGAAGAGCAGATACGACACCGGCGCCTCGCTCACCAGCACCCGTCCGTCGACGGTGATGTCGGCGCGCGCCGTGCAGTTCGCCCAGTCCTTGGTGGCGGTCACATCGAACAGCCTCGTCAGGGTCTTCGCGGTCTCGCGCAGTACGTCCTCGGCCTTGACCTGGACACGGGTGGACTCGGGCGGAAGCTGCTCACCCTCCTCGTCCTTCGGCTGATACGTACGGGAGATACCGGCGAGCAGGGCCGGCTTCTGGAGGCCGTGATGGGCCACCGTCAGGTCCTGGTGCGCCTTGGACTTGACGCCTTTCTCCACTGCGATGATCTGATTGAGTTTCGTTGCCACGTCAGGAAGTTAACAGGGCCGATCAGCCGTGATCGAACGAATAAACGGCGCTGGAACAAACAGCGATCCGTGATCCGCCGGATGTCGCTACCGCCATGACGCCACCTCAAACAGACAGCGGGAAGCCCCGACCGGGCAGGGCGCGGCCCGGGTTGTTCATTGGCATGGACCTGTTCATGATCCTCGGCTACGCTCCGGCTGATACGGGCTGAGAGCGCTCTCAGCCGGTCACTGTTCCACGTTCCACCCCCACGATGCTGGAACAACCAGAAGGGCCAATCCCTTGAGACGCACGACAGTGATACGCACCGGCCTGTCCGCACTCCTCGTCCTCGGAACCTGGGCCACCGCCGGCCTCGTTCCCGCGGCGGCGGCCCCCTCCACCGCCTCCGAAGCACCGGCCTCCGCCGGTCTGCTCTCCGCGATGCAGAAGGACCTGGGCCTGACGAAGAGCCAGGCCGAGGCGCGTCTCGCGGCGGAGAAGACCGCGACGGCCGTCGACGGAAAGGCGCGGCGCGCGGCGGGATCGTCGTACGGCGGTTCCTGGTTCAACGCGGACAGCGGCACGCTGACCGTCGCGGTCACCAGCACCGGGAAGGCCGACGCCGTACGGGCGACCGGCGCGACCGTGCGGCTGGTCAAGCACAGCGCACGGCAGCTCGACGCGGCGAAGGCGAAGATCGACGCGCTCGATGCGCCGACCGGTGTCGCGAGCTGGCACGTCGACCCCAAGGCCAACAAGGTTGTCGTGAACGTCGTCGCCACGCAGAAGAACGACAACGATGTCCAGGGCTTCCTCGCCCGCGCCCGGCAGGCCGGTCCCGTCACGGTCGAGGAGACCGCCAAGGCCCCGCAGACCTTCGCCGCGGGCACCGTCGGCGGCGACCCGTACTACACGGGCAACGTCCGCTGTTCCATCGGCTTCTCCGTCTACGGCGGCTTCGTCACGGCCGGCCACTGCGGCCGGCCGGGCGCCGGCGTGAGCGGCTGGGACGGCTCGTACATCGGCAACTTCCAGGGATCGTCCTTCCCCGACAACGACTACGCGTGGGTGAACGTCGGCAGCGGCTGGTGGACCGTCCCCGTGGTCCTCGGCTGGGGCAGCGTCTCCGACCAGCTCGTCCGCGGCTCCAACGAGGCCCCGATCGGCGCCTCGATCTGCCGCTCCGGCTCCACGACCCACTGGCGCTGCGGCAACGTCCTGGCCAAGAACGAAACGGTCAACTACAGCCAGGGCGCCGTCCACCAGATGACCAAGACGAGCGTCTGCGCCGAGGGCGGCGACTCCGGCGGCTCCTTCATCAGCGGCGACCAGGCCCAGGGCGTCACCTCGGGCGGCTGGGGCAACTGCAGCAGCGGCGGCGAGACCTGGTACCAGCCGGTCAACGAAATCCTGAACCGCTACGGCCTGACTCTCCACACGGCCTGATCCCGTTGGCCCATGCATGAGGCCTGTCGCGGCGCGGAGCGCTCCTCCTCCGCTCCCAGTGCCGCGACAGGCAGCGGGACAGCGTGTGCGCTGTTGGCCACCGGTCCGTCGGAGCCCGTAATCTCTGGCCGTGCCGTCTCACCAACCCGGAGAACCCTCGCCGACCTGGGAGAAAGGCATATCTCGAAGCCTCGCCCAAAGTAGGATTAAGGATCCTGAAACGGGCAACGGGCAACGGGCAACGGGCAACGGGCAACGGGCAACGGGCAACGGGCAACGGGCTCGGCGGACGGTGTTGTTTGCCGTACGGTCCGCGACCGCGCTGAACCGTCTGCTCGACGCCCTTCCCGTCTTCGCCGGGGATCAGCGTGTCCGGCCGCTCTTCACTCTCGTCCCCGGGTCCGACTTCAGTACGGACGCACTCGGCGCGCTCGACGGTGCCGGGGCGCGGACCGTTCCCTGGGCGGAGGCCGTGCGCGGCCGGCATGATCTCGTGGTGGCGGCGAGTCCCAACGGTCCGCTGCATGAGCTGCCGGGACCGCTCGTACTGCTGCCGCACGGCGCCGGGTTCAACAAGCGGCTCCCTCGTTCGTCCGTGGACGACTCCGCTTCCGGACTGCATCCGCGCCAGCTCCTGCGTAACGGATCGCCACTGGCCTCGCTGCATGCCCTCGCGCATCCCGGCCAGTTGGCGCGGCTCGCCCAGGAGTCGGAGGCCGTGGCCGGGCGGGCGGCCGTCATCGGGGATCCGACGCTGGACCGGATGCTGGCGTCCCGTACCCGCCGGGAGCGGTACCGGGACGCGCTGGGCACGGGTGGGCGGCGGCTGGTGGCCGTGGTCTCCACCTGGGGGCCCGAGTCGCTGTCGGAGCGCCTGCCGGAGCTGCCGGGCCGGTTGACCGCCGAGCTGCCGTACGACACGTATCAGGTCGCTCTCGTTCTGCACCCCAATGTCCACAGCCGACTGGGCGAATTCGCCCTGCGGCAGCGGCTCGCGCCCGCGCTGGCCGCCGGACTGCTGCTCGCGCGGCCGTACGAGGAGTGGGCCGCCCTCCTCACCTCCGCCGACTGCGTGCTGACCGACCACGGATCCACCGCGCTCTATCCCGCGGCCCTGGACCGGCCGCTGATCGGCTGCTACGAAGGCGGTACGGAACTGCTTCCGGCCAGTCCCATGGCCGAACTCCTGGCGCGCGTACCGCGTTTGGCGGTCGACCGGCCGCTCGCCGCGCAGATCGACGCCGCCGTCGCCACGCACCGTACGGGTGACAGCAGCGGCCTCGCCGCCGCTGCCTTCGCCGAGCAAGGGCGCTCACTGGAGCTGCTGCGTACACGCTGCTACCGGCTCCTCGGGCTCGAACCGCCTCCCGGACCGGTCGCGGTCCGCCCTCTGCCGGTCCCCAGGATCGCCCGACAGCGGCCGTCGGCATTCGCGGCGCGCGTGCGCGTCGAGGCAGGAGGCAACGAAGTCTCCGTGGCGCGGTATCCGCTGAACAGCGGTCCGCACGGAGGACATGTGTCCGCAGAGGACGGTCACTCGACAACGCAAGAGATGCGGAGCGCCGGGCTCATTCACCGGCGGGCGCGCGCCGAGACCGCCCGGGAACCGTACGGATCCGACGTGGTATGGACGGTGGACGGCTGGACCTCGTACATCCTGGAGCACTACCCCGCATGCCGCACCGCGGCGGCCGTGCTCTCGCACCACCGTTGCATACTGCGACGCGACCGCTCGACGCTGCTGGCGGTGAGCATCACGGTCGGCCCTTCGCAGAGCGGGCCGCTGGTACGGCCCGACCCCGCGGCCGTGCTCTCCGCCGTCCACGGCTGGCTCGACGCCAACCCGATTCCGGCCCTGCCCATGACCCTTGCGTGCGTGGTGGGTGGCCGCCCGGTGCGGGCCATGCTGACGTACGCGACGGAGGCCGACGCGTACGCCGAGCTGTGACCGTCGGCGCGTCGTCAGTCTTCGTGATCCGACTCCATGCCCACCTCAATACGCAGTTCGCGGGCGCGGACACGGTGCCGCTCGGCCGCTTCCAGGTCGCCCGACTCCTCTGTCACTCCGGCGAGTTCGTCGTGCAGCGCGATCTGGTCGTACGCGGATCCCCGCGCCTGCTCATGGGTCAGGGCGTCCTCGTACGCCGCGACGGCCCGTTCCGTACGGCCCAACTCGTAGTGAGTGCGGGCCAGCTCGGCGGCCGTCCGGCCCTTCATCCGGGCATGATTCTGCTTGTCGGCCAGCCCGCGCGCGGCCTTCAACTCCGCTTCGGCCTCGGGCAACCGACCGGCGGCGCGCAGTGTCCGGCCGAGAAGAAAGGTCTGGAGCAGTACGCCATAGGGATTCTCGATCGTGAGATGGATGTCGCGCGACTGCTGGAAGTACGGGACGGCCTCGTCCGACTGTCCGCGCCAGGCAAGATACTTGCCCCGGAACTCCAGGGCCGAGGCCTGGAGCTTCTCCCCGGGCACGACCGACTCCGCCGAGAGCACCGCCTGCCGTGTCTCCGCATCCGCTTCGTCCGCCCGGCCGATGTTCCAGAGTGCCTGGGCGAGCTGGCAGCGCATCCGGATCAGGCCTTTCGCCGCCCTGGGCGACCCGTCCCGCTGCGCGCAGTCCCGGCCGATCTCGAACGCCCGGACCGCGGCCTCGTGATTGTCGTGGTCCTCGTAGTGCTTCCAGAGCGGTTCGCAGAGGGACCAGGCATGGGTGTCCTCGCCCAGATCCCGGGCGACCGAAACCAGTCCGTACAGCGCCATGCGTTCCGCATCGAGCCAGGCCCGAGCCCGCACCGCGTTTGTGAACGGCACATCAAGGGCGTACGGAAGCCCGGCCACGGTGTCGGCCTCCCGCATTCTGGTCTCCTGGATCGCCCGGTCGGCCCGCTCCGCCTGCCTCCGGTACCAGACGAGGAGCCGGCGCGTCCCCTCCTCGGTCTCGGCCGGGTCGCCGTGCCGGGTCGCACAGCGCAGGGCGTGGGCGCGGAGCAGGCTGTGCATCCGACGGCGGTCCGGGCGGGGCGACATCGCCAGCAGTCCGGCGTTCACGAGTTCGTCGCGCGCGTCCTCCGCCTCATCGAGCCCCGTCCCAAGGAGGGCGGCGGCGGCTTCGAGCGTGATGTCGTAGCCAGGGTGGTACGGCAGCAGCCGGTAGAGGCGGGCGGCGGGCGCGGCGAGCGTACCGTACGAGGCGTTCCACACCGCTTCCACCACGGGCAGGCCCTTCTCGTGGAGGCCCTTCGTGAGGTCTGCGACGAGCCGTTCCATCCGTCGGGTGGGGTACTTGACAAGCAGCTCGCCCGCAGCGTGCAGGGCCACCGGGAAGCCCGCGCAGAGCCGGGCGAGCGGGACCAGCGTCTGCGCGGATTCATCGGGCCGTCTGCCGTCGCTGAGCTTCCGGAGGACCGCTTCGCCGTGCTCCTGCGACAGCGGCTCCAGCGCGAGTTCGAGCGCGACCTGCGGCGCCAGTCCGGAGAGCCGCTCCTGACTCGCGACCAGGACCACCGCGTCGGCGGACACCGGCAGCAGCGACCTGATCTCGTCCGCGGACCGCACATGGTCGAGGACAAGCGCAAGGCGCGCGCCCTGGGTCTTCTCCCTGTACTGGCCCACCAAGTGCCGGTACTCCGACGAAGGCCCGCCCTCCCGCACTCCGAGCCAGCGAAGCAGGTGCTTCAGCAGAGGCTCATGATCGAGGGAGCCTGCCGTACGCCATGCGTCCAGATCCAGATATATCGCCGGGAAACGGTCCTTGAGCTTGTGGGCAAGGTGAATGACCAGATCGGTCTTGCCGATTCCGCTTATCCCGCTGACGGTGATGACCGACGGGTGTTCGGGCCGGGAGGCTTCCGCCCGCTCACGGAGTTCCCGCAGGACCCGATCGGTCTGGACGTCTCTGTTCTCAAACACCGGGTTTTCCACCGGGAGTTGATGCCCGATACCGGACTGCACGGGCGTGGCGGAATGGTCACCGTGGAAGTGCACTTCGCCGATCGTGCCTGCCTGGATCACATTCCGCTGGCTGCCACCGCTGACGCTGTTTCCCCCGCCGGTCATCGTCTCAGCCCTGTCCGCCCGGGTACATATTGTCGATCTTGCCGGCCTGAATGAACGTGCCGTAGTTGGTACCCCCGCTGAACGTGTTGTGTACGTCCCGGACCTGCTGGGCAGGGAGCGTCGGAGTCAACTCGTCCACGAGCGCGCGCAGTTCCGCGGCAGCCTCGGGGTCGGCGCGCAGTGTGCGGCGCAGACGGTTGCGCCATTCCGCGCGGAGGTCGTCGGCCGTCTGCTCGTCGCCGTCCTGCTGCGCCGTGGTCAGTTCAGCGCGTGCGGTGTCCAGTTCGGCCTCGATCGATTCCGGGGACGCCGAGCCCCGGTCGGCGAAGAATCCGACCACCCGGTCCCGTACCCGCGTCCAGCCGTCCGTCGCCATCTGCTGGACGAGCGCCGTCGCGCCTGCTGTCGCCAGTGCCACCAACTCGGCTTCCACCGTGCCCCCTTGGACCGCTGATCGATGCTGATCGATATGGAGAAACGAGCCTACCGGTCACCTGCCGAGCAGCGCGGTGAGCGCGCCGACCGGGTCCGTGTCCGGGATGCCGCGCGGCCACCAGTCCTCGCGGTCGCGGTCCGACTCGTATCCGTACCAGAGCCCGTCGCGGCCGAAACGAAGCTGGAGGGAGGGCGTGGAGAGCTGGTTGCGCCAGGGCCGGAAGTGCGGGAAGTCCGCGGCGGCCAGGACAGGGCGCGCCCGGTCGAAGGGGCCCGCGGGCGGATCCCAGGGCTCTTCCAGTACGGCGAGTCCCGCGAGGCCGCCCTGGCGCCAGGCGGCCACGGCGCGGGCCAGATCGGTGGGAGTACGGTCCAGGCCGCCGGCCAGATCGCGGTAGAGGGCACGGGAGGAGGCGGTGAGTCCGGAACCGGGATGGGCGGCGGCCAGACGTACCGCGTCCTGCCAGGCAGTGAGGGCGCCGACCGGATCGAGACCGGTGGTGAGGAACGTGTGCGCGCGGGCCGCCGCCTCGGTGGCCAGGAGATCGAGCGCGAGCGGATCGGGCGCGCCGGGCACCTGCGGATAGACCGGCGGGCGACCGGGCACCGCGGGCACCGGGAACGGCGGTGGAAGCGCCGGGAGCGACCGCGGTCGAAGGGCGGCGTCGGCCGGGATCGTGGGCATGGCCGGTGCGGCCGAGGTCCGCTCGGCGGCGGAGCGGGTGGCGTTGCGGCGAGTCAGATCGGCGAGGACTTCGCTCTCTCCACGGCCACGCATCAGAAAGAGGACGAAGGGATCCTGGTCGAGGAGCCGCGCCGTCTGATAGCAGAGAGCGGCGGCGTGCTTGCACGGGTAACCGTCGTCCGGGCAGGAGCAGTCGGGAGTGAGATCGCCCGCCGACGGCAGGAGGTCGGCCGACGCGGCGAGAGCCTGCGGCATCTCCTTGTCCAGGAGGGCCGCGATGTGGTCGGGACGGGCCGCCGCGGTGTCGAGGAGCTCCTCCCAGTCGGACTCTTCGAGCACACGGAGCCGGATCTCCGTACGGTACGGCCGGGGCCTTGTCCCGTGCACATAGGCCATGACCCGGCCGGGCGTGACGGTGATCGCGTCGACAAGCCCTCTGCCCGCGTAGGCACGGCCGCGCTGGAGACGCGCCGTGTCCAGCGCGGTGTCCTCCATCGACTCCACCCAGGCGTTGCCCCACCAGGTCGCGGCGAAGTCGCCCGCCGCGCCGGGCCTGGGCGGCAGGGCCGGGAACGTACGGCGGCGGTCG
>NZ_FMDK01000248.1 GCF_900091995.1 Streptomyces sp. MnatMP-M17 | reverse complement strand
CGCCACCCCAGCCAGCGGGAGCGCCCTACGTTCGGTGGCGGAACGGCGGCCGTCGTCCACAGGTCCGCGCGCAGTGCGCGCGCCGCCGCCCGCGCGGTCCGCGCCGGCCGCTGCCGCGTGTACCACCTCTTCACATTCACAGAAATCCCCGCTGGACTCGTCACGCGATTCAGCCTAAGCACGCCGTACCTCCGTCTCCGGGGCGGGACGCCCGTCGCCCATGACCTGACCGCTCACAACCTGACCGTTCACGACCCGACCATTCACGACCCGACGGTTCACGACCCGACGGTTCACGACCCGACGGTTCACGATCTGGCCACTGGGGCCGGGCGCCCGCCGCCGTCCCTGCTCGTACGTACGGAACGCCGCCCAGCACACCAGCAGCGCCACCGCGAACACCGGCAGCCAGCAGAGCCGGGCGAGCACCCAGCCGGTTCCGTCCGGCACGGTGTGCAGACCGGGCAGGGCGCCGCCCGCCCACAGACCGAGGGCGGTGACCGCGATCATCGCGGTCTGGTGCCAGAGGAAGACCGTCATCGCGGACAGGTTCAGCAGCGCCACCGCCGCCCAGGCCCTGGGCCGTACCAGCCACCGGCGCAGCGGGCCGAGCAGCAGAAGGGCCGCTCCGCACTGGGCCAGACCGAAGGTGACGGCCGCCAGGGTCGGCGGGTCGAGATTGGAGATCGCGGCGCCCGGCACACCGACCATGGACGCCGGATAGCCGGCGAACAGGATCAGTACGGCCGTGGTGGTGGCGCCGCCGACCAGCAGTGTCCATCCCGTCGTCCGTCCCGGCATGCCGCGCCGTGCCCACAGCGCGCCAAGGCAGTACGGTACGAGCCAGCCGGCGGCCACATTGAGCCAGCCCAGGCCGCCGAGCCACTCCGGCCGGTCGGGGTGGCCGGAGCCGCCGGAGCCGGCCGGGCCGAACCGGAACAGGTCGACGTACAGCACGACGGCGAGCGGCCACAGCGGATGCAACCGCGCGACCAGCGGCGTCGCCGCGGTCAGCGCCGCGAAGACCAGCAGAAACCAGAGCGGCGAGAGAATCAGCCGGTAGAGCGTCTGTACGGTCTCGAAGCCGGTGCCCGAGGCCAGCATCGCGCCTGTCGCCACCGCCCACACCACCAGCACGGCGGCGACCGGCCTGAACAGCCGTACCATCCGGGTGCCGAGCCACTTCCCGTATGTCGTACCCCGGGCGCGGGCCGACGCGTAACTCTTCGCGCCCACCTGCCCGCCGACCAGGAAGAAGACGGCGAGAGTCTGGAACACCCAGGATATCGGCGCCAGTTGGGGCATGTACCGGAGCGGGCTGCTGCCGTGTACGGTGCCGCTGTCGGCGACCAGGGCGGTCACCAGCCAGTGACCGAGCACCACGCCGAGGATGGCGAAGGCACGCAGCGCGTCGACGGCACGGTCGCGGTCGGGCGGAGTCGCGGAGTCGATCCGCCTGACGAGATCACGCATGACGGCCGCCCTCGGGCGGGAGTTGGCCGGCGGGCCCGGGAGGAGTGCGGCCGGTGGGTGTCCCTCCCGAGACGATCCGGGCGAGGTTCCGCAGCGATACGGAACCGGGCCTCAGATAGTCGCTGTGCCCGCCCGCTCCGGCGTCGAAGATCCGCGCGCCGAACTCCTTCGACAGCGGATCGGGCCCGAATCCCAGTGTGGTGAAGGGCAGTTGGAGCCGTGCGTGCGGTATGCCGGCGATCCAGTCGTCGGCGCCACGGCCCGCCCAGACGGTGGCCGTGGTGCGCAGATCTCCGACGCTGTCCACACCGGTGCCGGGACTGCCGTACAGGACGATGCCGTGCAGGGCGATACCGTCCGTCCGCAGGCCCGGAGCGGCCAGCGCGCAGACCGCCGAGCCGTACGAGTGACAGAGCAGCGTGGTCCGGGCGGTCGGCCTGGCAGCGCTCAACTCACCCAGGAAGTCGCGGAGTCGGGGCACCGCGTCATGAGCGCGTCCTGGCGTCAGGGCCTCGGGGCTCACCGTGCCGGGCGTCTTGTAGCCGAGCCAGGCGATGACGGCGGCTCCGTCGCCCAACTCCCTTTGCAGCGCCGTGGCTCCGGCGCGGAAGCGCTCATAGTGGTCCAGGCCGGTGTCCGAACCGGGCACCAGCACGGCGATCCGCCCGGCGTCCGCCAGATGGCCGAAGACCTCGGCGGTGCGTCCGCCGTCGCGGCCGTCGAAGGAGAGGAAGCGGCGTCCGGCGTCCGCCATGGTGTGCAGCGAGGCGGCCCGTCTTCGGTCGCCGTGACGGGCGGCCATCCGTTCGGCCGCGCGGATGC
>NZ_FMDK01000455.1 GCF_900091995.1 Streptomyces sp. MnatMP-M17 | reverse complement strand
CCGGCGGCCACGGCTGCCGCGCGCGGTGCCGGCGCCGCCGATACGGGCCGTACCGCCACCGCCACCGCTGCCCGCGCCGGGCCGCGACGTCCGTGTCTTCTGCTTCGCCTGGACGACCGGCTGCGGCACCTCGATGGTGACGGCCACACCGGAAGGCTCCCGCGCACCCGTGAGCCGCGTCAGCTCCTCGTCCGTCGACTTGATCCGCGCCGACCTCGGCGCGATCCCGGCGTCGGACATCAGCCGTGTCATCTCGCGCCGCTGCTCGGGCAGCACCAGCGTCACCACACTGCCGGACTCGCCCGCCCTGGCGGTGCGCCCGCCGCGGTGGAGGTAGTCCTTGTGGTCGACGGGCGGATCGACGTTGACGACGAGGTCGAGATCGTCCACATGGATGCCGCGCGCCGCGACATTCGTCGCGACGAGACAGGTGACCAGGCCGTTCTTGAACTGTTCGAGCGTCCGGTTGCGCTGCGGCTGCGAACGGCCGCCGTGCAGCCCCGAGGCGCGTACACCGCTCGCCAGCAGCCGCTTGACCAGCCGGTCCACCGACCGCTTGGTGTCCAGGAAGAGCAGCACCCGTCCGTCACGCGCGGCGATCCGCGTCGTGATCTCCTTCTTGTCCGTCTCGTCCAGGACATAGAGCACATGGTGTTCCATCGTGGTGACCGCGCCCTGGGACGGGTCGACCGAGTGGACCACGGGATCGGTCAGATACTGCCGTACGAGCCGGTCGATATTGCGGTCGAGCGTCGCCGAGAACAGCATCCGCTGCCCGTTCGGCTCTACTTGCTTGAGCAGCGCCGTGACCTGCGGCATAAAGCCCATGTCGGCCATCTGGTCGGCCTCGTCGAGCACGGTGATCGCGACCTGGTCCAGCCGGCAGTCGCCGCGCTCGATGAGGTCCTTGAGCCGTCCCGGCGTCGCGACCAGCACCTCCGCGCCGCGCCGCAGCGCGCCCGCCTGCTTGCCGATCGAGAGCCCGCCGACGACCGTGGTCAGCTTCAGATTGACGGCGGTGGCGTACGGAGTGAGCGCGTCGGTCACCTGCTGCGCCAGTTCACGCGTGGGTACGAGCACCAGCGCGAGAGGCGCGCGCGGCTCGGCGCGCCGGCCCGCCGTACGGGCGAGGAGCGCCAGCCCGAAGGCGAGAGTCTTGCCGGAGCCGGTGCGCCCCCGGCCGAGGATGTCGCGTCCCGCGAGGGAGTTCGGCAGCGTCGCGCCCTGGATGGGGAACGGCTGGGTCACTCCCTGTGCGGTGAGAGTCTTGAGCAGGCCCGCGGGCATGTCCAGCTCGTCGAACGCCTCGACGGCGGGCAGCGCGGGGGTGATGGTTTCCGGCAGCGTGAATTCCTGCGGACGGGCGGCGGCGCGCCGGGCGGGTGCCTTGGCCGTGCCTTTCGCGGGTCCCTTGGCGCGGGAGTTCACCGGGCGCTTGCCGGCAGGACGGGCAGCACGCTCGTGCCGCTCGGATCGAGTCATTCGGAAAAGCCTTCCTGGGCCTGAGGACAGCGCGAGCCGGGGCCCGCACCTGCGTGGTGCGGGCCCCGGCTGCGAGGTACGCGTCCGGGAACTAGGCCGGGACGATGTTCTCCGCCTGCGGGCCCTTCTGGCCCTGCGTGACGTCGAACGAGACCTTCTGGCCCTCCTGGAGCTCACGGAAGCCCTGGGTGGCGATGTTGGAGTAGTGGGCGAAGACGTCGGCGCCGCCGCCGTCCTGCTCGATGAAGCCGAAGCCCTTTTCCGAGTTGAACCACTTCACGGTGCCAGTAGCCATGTCATTCTCCTAAAACAGGTGCAGAGCCGGAAATCCGCACTTTACGAATTCCTCGTCGCCGCATTGAGCCCCATCCGGAGAAGCCGGCAAAAACAATAATGCGCCTGAGGAACATTCCCGTCAGGCGCACATAAAGTTCATGGGTACCAAAACTGCAACGCGGTCAGCCTAGCACGCCCCGGCACCGGACAGCGATCAGGCGTCCTCCTCCCTCGGCGGGCCTTCGCCGGCTCCCCGGCGTACGGTGCGCAGCGGCTGCCCGGGGCGCCAGATCCGTACGACCATGTCCTCACCGTCCATCCCGGTCCATACGACCTCGGAGAGTTCCACCCGGAAGAGATGGAACGGCAGCGGCACCCCGACCTCGGCCGAGACCCGCGCGAGCAGGCTCTCGTCGGTGACGGCCAGGGCCCGGCCGCCGATCCTGACGTCGCCGTCGGCCAGCGCGTTGCCGGAGCCGGGATTCGCCTGCACATTGAGCCGGGGATCGCGCAGCAGATCGAGTGCCTTGAGGGAATTCGGCATCATGCCGAGCCACAACTCCCCGAAGAGAAAGGGGACTTCGAGGCCCGACACACGCGGCGAGCCGTCCTTGCGGAGAGTCGCGAGGACATGGTGGGGATACATCTGGAATCGCTGCCGCACGGTGTCGGCGAAGTCCGGTTCCGCGGACCGGAAATCCGCCCAGGTGAATGTCATGGACCCAGCCAACCGTTCATACCCGACACCTTCTGTCAGGTTTCACCGCGGGTTTCCTGAATTTTCATCGGCGGACGATGCCCAGCTCGCGCGCCCGGCGCAGCCAGCCCGGGAACTCGCCGACCAGCCGGTCGTACAGCTCCGCGTCCGTGACCTTCCTCGGGTCCTCGCCCGCGTGGAAGAAACCGGCGTTGTCGACGGGCCGTTTCGCCGGGACGGCGAGTTCGTCCAGCTTGCGGAGGAAGTCGAACTGTCTGCTGTCCGGATCGCCGAAGCCGATGAACTGCCAGAACAGCGGCAGTCTCGCCGCCTTGCAGAGATACCGCTCCGCCGCGGGCCTGCTGATCGGGCCGCCGTCCGTCTGGAAGACCACCAGTGCGGGCGCCGTGGACCCGCTGTCCAGATAGTGGTCGATCACCGCGTCCATCGCCAGGTGATAGCTGGTCTTGCCCATATGTCCGAGTCCGGCGACGATCGCGTCGATACGGCCCTGGTGACCGGCCAGCGAGATGTCCGTCTCGGCGTCGATGTCCGTGGAGAAGATGACGACGGGAACGGTGCCGTCGTCGTCGAGATGGGCGGAGAGACCGAGGACCCGGTCGGCGAGCGCCTGGACGCTGCCGTCCTTGTAGTACTCCCTCATCGAGCCCGAGTGGTCGAGGACGAGATAAACGGCCGCCCGCTGTCCGTCGAGTCCGTTCTTCACCAGCGAGACGCCGGCGCTCTTGTAGAGGCTGACGAGCGCGGGCGCCGTCTCCTCGATCTTGCGCAGGCTGATGGCAGATCCCACGGCGTCCCCCCAGGTCGCTCGGTACGCGGATCCGTCGAGCCTACGCGAGGCGACCGGCCGTACCGACAGGTCCGCCATGGCACGGCGCCTGCCATCGGTCCGGTCGGGGACAGGGGGCAGGCGCCGCGTTCCGCGGGACGGCCCGGGAGACGCTCCCCGGGCCGGCACCGCCCGTACGCCGTTGTACGGGAGTCTTCTGGGTGGGACGGAACTGGTGAACCAGGTGGACCAAGCCGAATCGCCGGACGGAGCGTCAGGCCGTCAGTGCCCGGTCCGTCGGACGGATCGGCGCCGGCAGATCACTGGCACCGGTGAGATAGCGGTCCACACCGCGCGCCGCAGAGCGGCCCTCGGCGATCGCCCACACGATCAGCGACTGCCCGCGGCCCGCGTCACCGGCGACATACACGCCGGGAACATTGGTCGCGAAGTCCGCGTCCCGCGCGATGTTGCCGCGCTCGTCCAGCTCCAGACCGAACTGCTCGACCAGGCCGTTCGCCTGGTCCGTACCGGTGAAGCCCATCGCGAGCGTGACGAGCTGCGCAGGGATCCGCCGCTCGGTGCCGGGCCTCTGCGCCGGCTTGCCGTCCTTGAACTCCACCTCCACCAGGTGCAGGAACTGGACGTTGCCGTTCTCGTCGCCCTCGAAGTGGGTGGTGGACACGGAGTAGACCCGCTCGCCGCCCTCCTCGTGCGCGGAGGTGACCTTGTAGAGCATCGGGAACGTCGGCCACGGCTGGTGCGGCGCGCGCTCGTCACCGGGCCTCGGCATGATCTCCAGCTGGGTGACGGAGGCGGCGCCCTGGCGGTGAGCCGTACCGACACAGTCCGCGCCGGTGTCGCCGCCGCCGATGACCACGACGTGCTTGCCCTCGGCGGTGATCGGGGAGACCGTCAGATCGCCCTCCTGCACCTTGTTGGCGAGCGGCAGATACTCCATCGCGGCATGGATGCCCTTGAGCTCACGGCCCGGGACGGGCAGATCGCGCGAGACGGTGGCGCCCGCGGCGATGACCACGGCGTCGTGCCGCTTGCGCAGCTTGGCCGCGTCGAGGTCCCGGCCGATCTCGATCTCCGTACGGAACTTGGTGCCCTCCGCGCGCATTTGCTCGATACGCCGGTTGATGTGCACCTTCTCCATCTTGAACGCGGGGATGCCGTACCGCAGGAGTCCGCCGATCCGGTCGGCGCGCTCGTACACGGCGACGGTGTGGCCCGCGCGGGTGAGCTGCTGGGCGGCGGCCAGTCCGGCCGGTCCCGAGCCGATGACGGCGACGGTCTTGCCGGAGAGGCGCTCGGGCGGCTGCGGAGTGACATCGCCGCTGTCCCACGCCTTGTCGATGATGGAGACCTCGACGTTCTTGATGGTCACGGCCGGCTGGTTGATGGCGAGCACGCACGCGGACTCACAGGGCGCGGGACAGAGCCGCCCGGTGAACTCCGGGAAGTTGTTGGTCGCGTGCAGCCGCTCGCTCGCCGCCGTCCAGTCCTCGCGGTAGGCGTAGTCGTTCCACTCGGGGATCAGATTTCCCAGCGGGCAGCCGTTGTGGCAGAACGGGATGCCGCAGTCCATGCAGCGGCCGGCCTGCTTGCTGATGATCGGGAGCAGCGAGCCGGGTACGTAGACCTCGTTCCAGTCCTTGACGCGCTCCTCGGCGGGACGGGTTTCGGCGACCTCGCGGCCGGTGGTGAGAAAGCCCTTCGGGTCAGCCATTGGTCGCCGCCTCCATCATCTTCTCGGTGGTCTCGGTCTCCGAGAGACCGGCCAGCTCGGCGGCGTCCTTGGCGGCGAGCACTGCCTTGTACGTGGTCGGGATGATCTTGCTGAAGCGGTCCACGGCGGTGTCCCACTCGGCCAGCAGCTTCTCGGCGACGGTGGAGCCCGTCTCCTCCTGGTGGCGGCGCACCACATCGTGCAGCCACTGCTTGTCGGTGTCGTCGAGCGGTCCCACGGCGGCGAGGTTCCCGGCGTTGACATGGTCCGGGTCCAGGTCGACGACGTAGGCGATACCGCCGGACATGCCGGCCGCGAAGTTGCGTCCGGTCTCGCCGAGGACGACGGCGTGACCGCCGGTCATGTACTCGCAGCCGTGGTCTCCCACGCCCTCGGAGACGACCGTGGCGCCGGAGTTGCGGACGCAGAAGCGCTCGCCGGTGCGCCCGCGCAGGAACAGCTCGCCGCCGGTGGCACCGTAGGCGATGGTGTTGCCCGCGATGGTGGAGTACTCGGCGAGATGGTCGGCGCCGCGGTCGGGACGTACGACGATCCGGCCGCCGGACAGGCCCTTGCCGACATAGTCGTTGGCGTCGCCCTCCAGCCGCAGCGTGACACCGCGCGGCAGGAACGCGCCGAAGGACTGGCCCGCGGAGCCGGTGAAGGTGATGTCGACGGTGTCGTCGGGCAGGCCCGCGCCGCCGAACTTCTTGGTCACCTGGTGCCCCAGCATGGTGCCCACGGTGCGGTTGATGTTCCGGATGCCGATCTGGGCGCGTACGGGCTGGGCGGCCTCGGCGCTGTCGGCGTTCAGCGCGTCGGCGGCGAGCTTGATCAGCTCGTTGTCGAGGGCCTTCGCCAGTCCGTGGTCCTGCTCGACCGTGCGGTGGCGTACGGCGTTGCCGGGCAGCGCGGGCACATGGAAGAGCGGCTTGAGGTCGAGGCCCTGGGCCTTCCAGTGCGTCACGGCGCGCTCGGTGTCGAGCAGTTCGGCGTGGCCGACGGCCTCTTCAAGAGTACGGAAGCCCAGCTCGGCGAGGATCTCCCGGACCTCCCGCGCGATGAACTCGAAGAAGTTGACGATGTACTCGGCCTTGCCGGAGAACCGCTCGCGCAGCACCGGATTCTGGGTGGCGATGCCGACCGGGCAGGTGTCGAGATGGCAGACGCGCATCATGACGCAGCCGGAGACGACGAGCGGCGCGGTGGCGAAGCCGAACTCCTCGGCGCCGAGCAGCGCGGCGATGACGACATCGCGGCCGGTCTTGAGCTGTCCGTCGGTCTGCACGACGATCCGGTCGCGCAGACCGTTGAGCAGCAGCGTCTGCTGGGTCTCGGCGAGGCCCAGCTCCCAGGGGCCGCCCGCGTGCTTGAGCGAGGTGAGCGGCGAGGCGCCCGTACCGCCGTCGTGGCCGGAGATCAGTACGACATCGGCGTGGGCCTTGGAGACCCCGGCGGCGACCGTGCCGACACCGACCTCGGAGACCAGCTTCACATGGATACGGGCCTGCGGATTGGCGTTCTTGAGGTCGTGGATGAGCTGGGCGAGGTCCTCGATGGAGTAGATGTCGTGGTGCGGCGGCGGCGAGATCAGCCCGACTCCGGGGGTGGAGTGCCGGGTCCTGGCGACCCATGGGTAGACCTTGTGTCCGGGAAGCTGGCCGCCCTCGCCGGGCTTGGCGCCCTGCGCCATCTTGATCTGGATGTCGTCGGCGTTGACCAGATACTCGCTGGTGACACCGAAGCGCCCGGAGGCGACCTGCTTGATGGAGGAGCGGCGCGCCGGGTCGTAGAGCCGGTCCGCGTCCTCGCCGCCCTCGCCGGTGTTGGACTTGCCGCCGAGCTGGTTCATGGCGATGGCGAGCGTCTCGTGCGCCTCGCGGGAGATCGAGCCGTACGACATGGCGCCGGTGGAGAAGCGCTTGACGATCTCGGAGACCGGCTCGACCTCGTCGACGGGGACCGGCGCGCGGTCGGAGGCGAAACCGAACAGACCGCGCAGTGTCATCAGCCGCTCGGACTGCTCGTTCACCCGGTCGGTGTACTTCTTGAAGATGTCATAGCGGCGTGAGCGCGTGGCGTGCTGGAGGCGGAAGACGGTCTCCGGGTCGAAGAGATGCGGCTCGCCCTCGCGGCGCCACTGGTACTCGCCGCCGATCTCCAGCTTGCGGTGGCTGGCGGAGATCCCGGAGGCCGGATAGCCCCTGGCGTGGCGGGCGGCGACCTCCTCGGCGACGACATCGAGACCGGCACCGCCGATCTTGGTGGTGGTGCCGTTGAAGTACTTCTCGACAAAGGCCTGGTCGAGACCGACGGCCTCGAAGACCTGGGCGCCTCGGTAGGAGGCGACGGTCGAGATGCCCATCTTGGACATCACCTTGAGGACGCCCTTGCCCAGGGCGTAGATCAGATTGCGGATGGCCCGCTCGGGCGCCAGGCCCTCGATGAACGTACCGGCGCGCACCAGGTCCTCGACGGACTCCATGGCGAGATACGGGTTGACCGCGGCGGCTCCGTATCCGATGAGCAGCGCGACATGGTGCACCTCGCGGACATCGCCGGCCTCGACCAGCAGCCCGACCTGGGTGCGCTGCTTGGTGCGGATGAGGTGGTGGTGCACGGCGGCGGTGAGCAGCAGCGAAGGGATCGGGGCATGCTCGGCGTCGGAGTGCCGGTCGGAGAGCACGATGATCCGGGCGCCGCTCTCCAGGGCTGCGTCGGTCTCGGCGCAGATCTCGTCGATACGTGCGGCGAGGGCCTCTCCGCCGCCGCTGACGCGGTAGAGACCGGAGAGCGTCGCGGCCTTCATGCCCGGCATGTCGCCGTCGGCGTTTATGTGGACGAGCTTGGCCAGCTCGTCGTTGTCGATCACCGGAAAGGGCAGGGTGACACTGCGGCAGGACGCGGCGGTCGGCTCCAGCAGATTGCCCTGCGGGCCGAGCGTGGAGCGCAGCGAGGTGACCAGCTCCTCGCGGATGGCGTCCAGCGGCGGGTTGGTGACCTGCGCGAAGAGCTGCGTGAAGTAGTCGAAGAGCAGCCGGGGCCGGGCGGAGAGCGCGGCGATCGGCGAGTCGGTGCCCATGGAGCCGATCGGCTCGGCGCCGGTCCGTGCCATCGGCGCGAGCAGGACGCGCAGCTCCTCCTCGGTGTAGCCGAAGGTCTGCTGGCGGCGGGTGACCGAGGCGTGGGTGTGCACGATGTGCTCGCGCTCGGGGAGGTCCGACAGCTCGATCTCGCCGGTCTCCAGCCAGTCCTGGTACGGCTTCTCGGCGGCGAGGGCCGCCTTGATCTCGTCGTCCTCGATGATGCGGTGCTCGGCGGTGTCGACCAGGAACATCCGGCCGGGCTGGAGCCGGCCCTTGCGGACGACCTTGGCCGGGTCGATGTCGAGGACGCCGACCTCGGAGGAGAGCACGACGAGGCCGTCGTCGGTCACCCAGTAGCGGCCGGGACGCAGTCCGTTGCGGTCGAGGACCGCGCCTACCTGGGTGCCGTCGGTGAAGGTGACACAGGCCGGGCCGTCCCAGGGCTCCATCATCGTGGCGTGGAACTGGTAGAAGGCGCGCCGGGCGGGATCCATGGAGTCATGGTTCTCCCAGGCCTCGGGGACCATCATCAGCACGGAGTGCGGCAGCGACCGGCCGCCGAGGTGGAGCAGTTCGAGGACCTCGTCGAAGGTCGCGGAGTCGGAGGCGTCCGGCGTACAGACCGGGAAGATCCGCTCCAGCCCGCCGGGACCGAAGAGACCGGAGCCGAGCTGGGACTCACGGGCGCGCATCCAGTTGCGATTGCCCTTGACGGTGTTGATCTCGCCGTTGTGCGCGACGAAGCGGTACGGGTGGGCCAGCGGCCAGCTCGGGAAGGTGTTGGTGGAGAAGCGCGAGTGGACCAGCGAGATCGCGGTCGCGAGCCGGCGGTCGGAGAGGTCCGGGAAGAACGGTTCGAGCTGGCCGGTGGTGAGCATGCCCTTGTAGACGAGCGTGCGGGCGGAGAGGGAGGGGAAGTAGGTCCCGGCCTCGCGCTCGGCGCGCTTGCGCAGCAGGAACGCCTTGCGGTCGAGGGCGATGCCCGTGCTCGTACCGTCCGCGACGAAGAGCTGGCGGAAGGCCGGCATCGTGGCGCGCGCGGTGGCGCCGAGCAGCTCGGGCGCGACGGGTACGGCACGCCAGCCGAGGACGGTCAGGCCCTCCTCCGCGGCGATGGTCTCGATCCGTGAGACGGCCTCGGTGGAGTCGTCGGCGGGCAGGAAGGCGATGCCCACGGCGTACGCACCGGCCTCGGGCAGCGGGAAACCGGCGGCCTCGCGCAGAAAGGCGTCCGGCACCTGGAGCAGGATTCCGGCGCCATCGCCGGAGTCGGGCTCGGATCCGGTGGCGCCGCGGTGCTCAAGATTGCGCAGTACGGTCAGCGCCTGCTCCACCAGCGCGTGGCTGGCTACACCGGTGAGGGTGGCCACGAACCCGACACCACAGGCGTCGTGCTCGTTACGGGGGTCGTACATGCCCTGAGGGGCAGGGCGACCGTCCATGGGCGACCAGGCGTCGGAACGCATCGGCTCTCCCGTCGTCGTGTGTTCGGCGTGGCATTCGCGATTACCGAGGGACGACGCTGGCCCTCCAAGAAATTTCGTGCAGGTTACATGATGGGCAGCTTCTCGGGAAGCGGATAGCACATTCCAGCATGTGGACACCGCTCATGGCGGCGAATATGGGGATCGGACGGACAGATCGTCGCCCGCCCGGCGGGGCGGAGCAGGGCTTCATTGCCCGCGGCGCCTACGGCTCATGCCCGGCCATTAACGACCTGAAACCGCCGGGTAACGGCTCACTATGTGGCGCCTCGCATAGTGTCTCAGCCCCGTGTCGCGGACACCCGGGGATGTACGTCACAGGGTGGGGGTTTTGTGCCCGTACCGCAAGGCCGGAGGCAGGGCGTGCGGGCCGTCCGGGGACGCGTGCGAATTCCCGGTACTCACGGTGTTACGGAGACATGGCGTACGGACGACAGGGCCGCCCATACGGCAAGGGTCTCAGAGGCCGGGCAGGTCTCCGGAGGCCGGGCGGTCCCAGAGGCCCGGCGGCGGAAAGGTCAGACCGAGGTCAGACCGCCGCGCCGAAGAGGGCACCAAGGCCATAGGTGAGCGCCGCGGCCGTACCGCCCAGGACGAGCTGCCGCAGCCCGCTGTACCACCAGCTCCGCGCGGTCACCCGGGCCACCAGCGCACCGCAGGCGAACAGCCCGCTCAGCGCGAGCGCCACCGCGGGCCACAGCGCCGTGGCACCGAGCAGATACGGCAGTACGGGCAGCAGCGCGCCCAGCGCGAACGAACCGAACGACGACACCGCGGCGACCGTCGGCGAGGGCAGATCGTCCGGATCGATCCCCAGCTCCTCGCGCGCGTGTATCTCCAGCGCCTGTTCCGGATCCGTCGAGAGCTGCCGGGCCACCTCGCGCGCGAGCGCGGGCTCCACGCCTCGCGACTCGTACAGCGCGGCCAGCTCCTCCATCTCGTCCGCGGGATGCCTGCGCAGCTCTCCGCGCTCCACATCCAGCTCCGCCTGGACCAGCTCACGCTGGGAGGCCACCGAGGTGTACTCGCCCGCGGCCATGGAGAAGGCACCGGCCGCGAGGCCCGCGAGCCCGGTGATCACGATCGTCTGCTGGGAGACCGCGCCGCCGGCGACACCGGTCATCAGCGCCAGGTTCGAGACCAGTCCGTCCATCGCGCCGAAGACCGCGGGACGCAGCCAGCCGCCGTTCACATCGCGGTGCGTGTGGTTGTCGCGGTGCGCCTCGTGGAGCGTGGCCTCGGTCTCGATGATGGACATGGTTCTCCCCTTCCCGGAGGCGGATCGGGGCCCTCACGCGGACCGGTCCCGGTCTCCCGACGCTTCGAAAATACGCACGAAAAAGCGCTCCCGCCAGCAAGGAAGGCCGTACTTACCAGGCATGACAGGCCATCGGAACGGAAGAGCGCCGCCCGTGTCACCCGGGTGACAGCGGCGTTTGCCGGACTCCTCGGGCGCCCGGCGTGGCACAGATCCAGGAACACAGATCCAGGAACACCGCACAGGCTCGCGCGAAAGGGCCACATGATGGAGTCCACCGCGTGCGATCCCGCCGCCTCTGCCGCCGCGCCTGCCGCCGCCTC
>NZ_FMDK01000251.1 GCF_900091995.1 Streptomyces sp. MnatMP-M17 | reverse complement strand
AGTCCGGCCGCCTCCAGCGCGAGCGCGACGGCCCGCACCGGGCGCCGCCGCTCCCACGGCGCCGGAGTGGCCGCCGGATCACCCGGGCCCGTATGGGTCAGCCGCCGGATCTGGAGCAGCCCTTCGAAGGCGACCCGGACCTCGGCCGCCCGCGCCTGCGGATCCGTGCCCGGCACCGGTCCGTCGCCCGTCGCTGCCTCGAAGCCGCCCTGCCCTGATCTGCCGTCCCTGTTGTCCTTTGCCGTCTCTTCCTCTGCCGCCACACACAGACTCTCTCAGCCGGCTCGGACAATCGCCTGGCGCGCCAGCAGATGTCCGCAATTTGCGTAACAGATCTTTATTTCTTGCGCGGTAGATTGGTAGCTTGATGGCGTGAAGAAGAGACTTGCTCAGGTGGCCGAGTTCGCCGGTGTCAGCGAGACCACCGCGCGACGGGTGCTCAACGGCGCGACGGATGTGGCGCCGGCGACCCGTGACGCGGTACTGACCGCCATGGACGTCTGCGGATTCGAACGGCCCCGCGAACTGCGGCAGGAGCGGGCCGCGCTGGTCGGGCTCGTCGTACCCGATCTCCAGAATCCGATCTTCCCGGCGTTCACGGAGGCGCTGGCCGGGCTTCTCAACAAGCGCGGACTCATCCCCGTGCTCTGCACGCGCACCGCCGACGGAGTCTCGGAGGCGCATTACATCGACATGATCCTGAAACAGAACGTCGGCGGGATCATCTTCGTCGGCGCCAGTTACGCGGACGCCGGACCCGAGCAGGGCCGGGCCCTGAGGGAGCGTCGGATACCGGTCGTCCTGCTCAACGCGGCGGACGAGAACCTGGGCGTCGCCCAGGTGTCCATCGACGACGCGGCCTCGGCCGAGCAGGTGCTGAACCATCTGGCGGCGATGGGACATGAGCGGATCGGCATGATCCTCGGGCCTGTCGGCCATGTTCCCTCGGCCCGTAAACTCGCAGGTTACGAGCGCTTCCACGGGCGGCGCGGCGGCGGTTCGCCCAACGACCGGCGCAAGCTGGTCGCGCATGGCCTGTTCTCGATGGAGGGCGGTGCGACGGCGTTGCCGCGGCTGCTCGCCGAGGGTGTCACGGCGGTGGTCTGCGCGAGCGACGCACTCGCTCTCGGCGCCATCAGGGCGGCGCGCCGCCAGGGACTGCGGGTGCCGGAGGATCTGTCCGTCGTGGGATTCGACGACTCTCTGTACATGGTGGCGACCGATCCGCCGCTGACGACGGCCCGCCAGCCGGTCCAGGCGATGGCCGCGGCGGCCGTCGCTTCACTGGCCGCCCAGATGAAGGGCCATGCCTCGGCCGGAGAGCTGATGATGTTCGACACCGAGCTGATCGTCCGCAGTTCAACGGCGCCTCCGGCCCGTACCGGCGGCGGCTGACCGTACATCGGCGGCGAGTGCCGCACGCGAGAGGCCCGGCGATCCGCCGGGCCTCTTTTGTCGTGTCCGGGCGCTGTCCGGCGCCCTCCGGCACCGAACGGCCGTATCCCGGCACCGCCCTCCACGATGTGACGGTCCGTTACAAACCCGAATCTCTGGGATTAACTTCTTGCGCAGACTCATTGACTTCTTGCGGCACGCGCTTTTACTGTCAGCGCCGTCGGGAGACCACAGGCACCAGCTCTCGCCGCAATTCACGCAAACGCTTTGCAGACCTCGCCGCCCGCGACCGGGCGAGGGCGAGCCGTCTGCCGTCGTTGTCAGGAAGGCATGGGATCCCATGGTTGGCACAGCAAGACGTCATGTACTCGGCCTGGCCGTGGCCGCCCCGCTCTCCCTCGTACTCGCCGGCTGCGGCGGTTCGCCGGCACCCTCGGGCGTGGGCAAGGACGGCGTGGTGACCATCAGCGTCAACGGCATGCCGGCGAAGACCCAGCCGGCCGACCGCAAGGACTTCGAAGAGCTGGTCAAAGAGTTCGAGGCGAGCCATCCGAAGATCCGGATCGATGCCCGTGAAGGCCAGATGGATCCGAAGACCTTCGCAGCGAAGCTGGCGGGCGGCCAGCTGGAGGACGTGTTCTATGTCTACTTCACCGATCCGGCCGGTTTGATCCAGCGTCGCCAGGCCGCCGACATCACGCCGTATCTGAAGGACGTGCCGTACCTCCAGGACGTCCGGCCCGAGCTCCAGGACGTCTTCAAGGACGCCGACGGCAGGATCTACGGGCTGCCGACCGGCAACTACTCGCTCGGTCTGGTCTACAACCGGGCCTTGTTCACCAAGGCGGGGCTCGATCCGGACCGGCCGCCGGCCACCTGGGACGAGGTACGTACGGCGGCCGGGCGGATCAGCGCGCTCGGCGACGGCACCGTGGGATACGCCGACTACAGCAAGAACAACCAGGGCGGCTGGCATCTGACGTCATGGATCTACTCCATGGGCGGAGAGGTCGCCACCCGTGGCGACGACGGTCGCTGGAAGGCCGCCTTCAACAGCGCGGCAGGACACAAGGCGCTCCAGGCCCTGCACGACATGCGGTGGACCGACAACAGCATGGGCACCCGTCAGCTGCTGGAGATCGGCGACGTCCAGAAGATGATGGGCTCGGGCAAGCTCGGGATGTATATGGCCGGTCCGGACAACATCCCCACCATCGTCAAGCAGTTCGAGCGTGAGTACGAGGAGTTTGGTCTCGCGGCGCTGCCCGGCACCGCGACGCTCGGCGGAGGCGACGGCTTCATGTTCAACCCGAAGGCCTCGCCAGAGAAGATCAAGGCCGGTCTCCAGTGGGTCCAGTGGAAGTACCTCAATCCGGACCGCGAGGAGAAGAACGCCAAGAAGTGGGCCGGGCAGGGCATTCCGATCGGGCTGCCGCAGCCGAATCTCTTCCGGGGCGAGGCGCAGGCGAAGAACGACGCGATCCACGCCAAGTACGCCAATGTGCCGCAGCGGAACTTCAAGCCGTTCGTCGACCGCAGCCCTCAGGTCGCGGTGAAGATCGAGCCGCCCAACGCCCAGCAGCTCTATACCGTCCTGGACGGTGTCATGCAGTCCGTGCTGACCAAGAAGGACGCGAACCTCGACCAGTTGCTCGCGACCGCCGAGAAGAAGGCCGACGCCATACTCGCCACGGTCCGGTGAACCATGACGGTCCGCAGGTCGCGCCGGTTCCACGAGAATCTGGTCGCGTATCTCTTCCTCTCCGCCGGTCTCCTCTGCTTCGCGCTCTTCTCCTGGTACCCCATCGTGCGTGGCCTGCTGCTCAGCTTCCAGCAGGTCACCTTCGCGGAACCGGCCCGCTGGGTGGGGCTCGACAACTTCCGCCGGCTCTTCGACGATCCGCTCTTCGCCACCGCCTGGCAGAACACCGGCTGGTTCACACTGCTCGCGCTGGTCTTCGGATTCGCGGCGCCCTTCGCCACCGCCGTCGTCCTCAATGAACTGCGCCACGGCAAGGCGTATCTGCGGCTGACCGTCTATCTGCCGGTGATGCTGCCGCCGATCGTCACGATGCTGCTGTGGCGGTGGTTCTACGATCCGGGCCCCGGGCTCTTCAACAAGGTCCTCGACCTCGTCCACCTGCCCGCCCAGCAGTGGCTGGAGTCGGAGAATCTGGCGATGGTCTCCCTGGTGCTGGTCTCGACCTGGGCCAATATGGGCACCACCACACTGATCTATCTCGCCGCGCTCGGCGGTGTGCCCGGCGAGCTGTACGAGGCGGCCGAGCTGGACGGCACGTCGATCCGGCAGCGCCTGTGGCATGTCACCGTTCCGCAGCTGCGCTTCATCCTGATGATCACGCTGCTGCTTCAGATCATCGGCACGATGCAGGTGTTCATCGAGCCGTTCGTGCTCACCGGCGGCGGGCCCGACGATGCCACCGTCACCGTTCTGCTGCTGCTCTACCGGTACGCGTTCGTCTACAGCGACTTCGGCCTGGCCAGCGCCATGAGCACGGTGCTCTTCCTGGTGCTGGGTCTCTTCGCGGGCATCTATCTGCGGCTGACCCGCACCAAGAGCTGAGAGGACGTACTGCCATGGCCGCCGAGACCGCCGTACGCACCCTGATAGCACCCGCCGAGATGACCAGGCGCACCGGCCGGTTCATCCACCGCTTCGTACTCGTCATGACTCTGACCGGCTTCACCCTCGCCTTTGTCTTCCCTCTGTACTGGATGGCGACCGGCGCACTCAAATCGTCCGCCGAGCTGGCCGATCCGAACCCCACACTGCTCCCGAGGAGCTGGCACCCGGAGAGCTACACCGAGGCCTGGACGAATGTCGGACTTGGCCAGTACTTCCTGAACACCTTTCTTCTCGCGGCCGGAGCCTGGCTGTGCCAGCTCGTGGTGGACGTCGCCGCCGCCTACGTCCTGTCGAAGCTGCGTCCGGTGCTCGGCCATGTGGTCCTCGGGATGATGCTCGCGACCTTGATGCTGCCGGTCTCGGCGCTGCTCGTACCGACCTATCTGACCGTGGTGGACGTCCCGCTGGTCCATCTCAATCTGATCAATACGCCCTGGGCGGTCTGGCTGCCCGCCTGTGCCAACGCCTTCAACATCTTCATCCTGAAGCGGTTCTTCGACCAGATCCCGGGTGAACTCCTCGACTCCGCGCGGATCGACGGCGCGGGCACACTGCGCGTCCTGGTCTCCGTCGTCCTGCCGCTCTCCCGGCCCGTACTGGCCGTGGTCTCCATCTTCGCGGTCGTCGGCGTCTGGAAGGACTTCCTCTGGCCGATGCTCGTCCTGCCCGATCCGGCGAG
Source organism: Streptomyces sp. MnatMP-M17 (assembly GCF_900091995.1). Lineage (GTDB taxonomy): Bacteria > Actinomycetota > Actinomycetes > Streptomycetales > Streptomycetaceae > Streptomyces. The sequence continues at coordinate 6,332 of NZ_FMDK01000251.1, read as the reverse complement.
ACAGCCCATCACCGTGGCGCTCAACCGGCTCTCCCTGGACATGCCCGCCAACCAGCTGCTCGCGGGCATGGTCATGGCCAGTGTGCCGCTGCTCGTCCTCTTCCTGATCTTCCAGCGCAGCATCATCGCGGGACTGACGGCGGGCAGCCTCAAGGGCTGACCGTCCCGGACCCGGATTCCCCCCAACCCTCACGGAAGGACACACCGTCGTGTCACCCGCACCCCACGCACGGCCCGGCATCCCACGGCTCTGTATCGCACGGCCCCGGGCGGCGAGAGCGGCGGGCCTGGCCCTGCTGCTTCTCCTCTCCCTCCTGTACGCCGTCTCGCGCGGCCCTTCCGCCCATGCGGCGGACGCCACGCTGGAGGCGGAGTCGGCGGCGCTCTCCGGCGGCGCGGCCGTCTCGACCGAGCATCCCGGCTACACCGGCTCCGGTTTTGTCGCCGGATACACCGACGGCAACAAGGGCAGGGCGTCCACCTCGTTCACCGTGCCGTCGGCCGAGGCGGGCGACGGATCCCTGCGGATCCGGTACGCGAACGGCACCACCGCCACCATGACGCTCAGCCTGTATGTCAACGGCACCAGGCTCCGTCAGATCAGCCTTCCCGCCACCGCCAACTGGCAGACCTGGGCCACCCGCGACGAACCGCTGACCTACGCCAAGGGCGCCAACACCGTCGCCCTGACCTTCACCACCTCCGACAGCGGCAATGTCAATCTCGACAACATCATCCCGACCACACCCACCACCCCCACCGAGCCGCCGGCCGACACTCTCACCCACCAGGCGGAGAAGGCCTTCTTCTCCGGCGGTCCGGCCGTCGCGACCAGCGTCGGCGGCTACGACGGCACCGGCTATCTCACCGGCTTCACCACCACGGGCGCCCGCTCCGTCCACGCGGTCAACGCGCCGTCCGCCGCGACCTATCCGGTCCTCGTGCGCTACCGCACTCCCGGCAGCGCCGCCGCCACCATCACTCTCACCGCCAATGGCACAAAGATCCGTCAGCTCTCGCTGCCCGGCACCGCGGGCGCCTGGCGGTCCGCCACCACCGACGCTCCGTTGCGCGCACAGCTCAACACACTGACGCTGCGCACCGAGCCCGGTGACAACGGCGATCTCCAGCTCGACGGCCTCACGGTCACCGGCGCGTCCGCCACCGCCGCGCGCGGTGCGACCGTCCCGTACACGACATACGAGGCGGAGAGCGGCACCACCAACGCCTCGGCCATCGGCCCGGACCGCACCTATCTCACCGTTCCGTCCGAGGCCTCGGGCCGCCGGGCCGTCGTCCTCGACCGGACTGGTGAATACGTCGAGTTCACCCTGACGAAACCGGCCGACGCGCTGACCTTGCGCTACTCGGTGCCCGACAACACACCCGCCGCCACCCTCAGCGTCTACGCGGGCTCCACCCATGTCCGCGATCTCGATCTGACGTCCAAGTACAGTTGGGTGTACGGCGCGTATCCCTTCACCAACGATCCGTCCCAGGGCTCGGGACACCGCTTCTTCGACGAGACACGCGCCCTGATCGGCAGCTTCCCGGCCGGGACCGTACTGAAGTTCCAGAAGGACGCGGGCGACCTCGCCGCGTCGTACACCCTCGATCTGGTCGAGACCGAGACCGTCCCCGCCGACCGGACCATGCCGGCCTCGGGCTTTGTCTCCGCGACCACTCTCGGCGTCACGGCGAACGACGGCAGCGACGACACCGCCGCGCTCAACTCGGCCCTGTCGACGGCGACTTCCCAGGGCAAGGGACTGTGGCTGCCCGCCGGTACGTACAACATCTCCGGGCTGGTCAATCTCACCGGGGCCACCCTCCGCGGCGCGGGCGAGTGGTCCACGGTGCTGCGCGGCAGCAACGGCAGAGGCGGACTCTTCGGCCGGGGCGGCACCAGCACCGTCCAGGACCTGACCATCGCGGGCGATGCCACCGTCCGTCTCGACAACGGCTCCGACGCGGCGATCGAGGGCGACTTCGGCAGCGGATCGACCTTCCAGAACATCTGGATCGAACACACCAAGGTCGGCCTCTGGATCGACGCGCCCACCAAGGGCCTGTACGCGAGCGGTCTGCGCATCCGCGACACCTTCGCCGACGGAGTCAACCTCCACAAGGGCACCGCCGACACCGAGCTGTGGAACTCCTCCGTCCGCAACACCGGTGACGACGCTCTGGCGATGTTCTCCGAGAGCCAGGCGGTCAGCAACAGCGCCTTCCGTTTCAACACCGTCCAGGCGCCGCTCCTCGCCAACGCGATCGGTATCTACGGCGGCAACGCCAACCGGGCCGAGGACAACCTGCTCTCCGACACGGTCACCTCCTCCGCCGGCATAGCGGTGAGCACCCGTAACTTCCCGCCGGCGCCTCTGCCGTTCAGCGGTACGACCTCCATCCAGCGCAACACCCTGCTGCGCACGGGCGGGTACGAGCCCAACTGGCAGAGCAGGTTCGGCGCGCTCTGGATCTTCGCCGACGCCTCCGACATCACCGCGCCAATCCTCGTCCAGGACCTCGACATCCTCGACAGCACCTACAGCGGTGTTCTGCTCTCGTACCAGAAGACCATCAGCGGTCTGACACTGAGGAACATCAAGATTCAGAACACCGGTGCCTACGGTATCGAGATCATCTCCGCCGGCTCCGGCACCTTCTCCGGTGTCACGGTCACCGGCACGGCCTCCGGCGGACTCATCTCCACCGGCGGCTTCACGATCACGCGCGGTACGGGAAACAGCGGCTGGTAGCCGTCCCGCGAGCCTTGGTGCGTGCTTCGGCGCATACCTCGGTGTGCGCCTCGGTGCGGGCCCGCGCGGACGGGCCCGCACCCCCCTCATCGGACAAGGAGTCCCTGTGACCCACTGGTGGCGGCATGCCGCGATCTACCAGATCTATATACGCAGCTTCGCCGACGGCGACGGGGACGGCACCGGCGATCTCGCCGGAGTCCGGGACCGGCTGCCGTATCTGCGGGAACTCGGCGTCGACGCCCTGTGGTTCAACCCTTGGTACACCTCGCCCATGGCCGACGGCGGCTACGACGTGGCCGACTACCGGGACATCGATCCGGTCTTCGGCACACTCGCCGAGGCCGAACGCCTGATTGAGGAGGCCCATGGCCAAGGACTGCGGGTGCTGGTCGACCTCGTCCCCAACCACTGCTCCGACCAGCACATCTGGTTCCAGGAGGCGCTGACGGGCGGACCGGGCTCACCGGCGCGCGAGCGCTTCTGGTTTCTGCCGGGACGCGGCCCGGACGGCGACGAGCCGCCCAACGACTGGCAGTCGTACTTCGGCGGCGCCGCCTGGACCAGGATCACCGAGGCCGACGGCACACCGGGGCCCTGGTATCTGCATATGTTCGCGCCCGAGCAACCCGATCTGAACTGGGAACACCCGGAGGTCCGGGTCGAGTTCGAGGACATCCTGCACTTCTGGCTGCGCCGTGGCGTCGACGGTTTCCGGATCGATGTCGCCCATGGCCTGGCCAAGAAGGAAGGGCTGCCCGATGTCGGCCCGGACCCGGATCCCACCGATCTGCCCTACCAGGACCATGACTCCGTCCATGAGATCTACCGGAGCTGGCGCAAGATCCTTGACGGCTACGACGGAGAGCGGATCTTCGTCGGCGAGGTCTGGCTGCCCACGGCCGAACAGTTCGCCCGCTATCTGCGTCCCGGCGAGCTGCACTCGGCCTTCAACTTCGACTTCCTGTGCTGCGCCTGGGACGCCGCCGCGCTGAGGGAGGTCATCGACGGGACCTTGGCCGCCCACGGTCCGGTCGGAGCGCCGCCCACCTGGGTGCTCTCCAACCACGACACCATCCGGCATGTCACCCGCTACGGCCGTGAGGACACCTCGTTCGACATGGGGGACAAGCGTCCGGGCGATCCCAGCGATCCGGTCCTCGGCCGCCGCAGGGCCCGTGCCGCCGCGCTGCTCACCATGGCCCTGCCCGGTGGTGTGTATGTGTACCAGGGCGATGAACTGGGCCTGCCCGAGGTACGGGACCTGCCCGACGAGCTGCTCCAGGATCCGGCCTTCGTACGGTCCGCAGGAGCGGACCGGGGCCGGGACGGCTGCCGTGTCCCGCTGCCCTGGCGGAGTGGTACAGGTGCGGGCACGGGTACGAGCACGGGCGAGGGCACCGGCCGGGCGGCGGATACGGCGGTCTCGCTCGGCTTCTCGCCCGACGGCGCGACCGCGGCGCCCTGGCTGCCTCAGCCCAAGGACTGGGACACACTGACCGTTCAGGCGCAGGAGGCCGATCCCGGCTCGTTCCTCGCCCTCTACCGCGCGGGACTCGCCCTGCGCGCGGCCCGGCTGACCGGTCTTCCCGAGACCTTGACCTGGGTCGAAACAGGACCGGACACGCTGTGCTTCGACCGGCCGGGCGGATTCCGCTGTCTGGTCAACACCGGCGGGACGCCACTCCCGCTGCCCTCGGACGCGACCGTACTGCTCAGCAGCGCACCGCTGGAGGCCGGACCGGGGGAGCCGGGGGAGACTGGCGGGAACGACGCCAGGCTGCTGCCCTCGGACGCCTGCGCCTGGCTCCACCGGGATGGAACGGAGACCTGAGCAGGTAAGGCGGGCCTGAGAAAGAGAGGCCCCGACCGGACGGGGGGCGCCGGTCGGGGCCGTAACGGGGAGGATGCGGATGGCGGTCGCCTCGCGGCGGCGTGCTCCATAAGGCTTCAGCCGAACGATCTTCCTTATGGGCGATTCTTATGTGGGCCCCGGGGACTCAGTTCCATCCACACCCTCACACTCCACAACGGCGGGCCGTCCCGGAATGTTCCCCGCCTTTGACGACAGGATCCAGCAGAAGACCGGCGTCAGGACGGCAGCACCCAGATCGGGTTCGAGTAGAACCAGAGGTCCTGCCACGGGTCGGCGGAACCGACGACATCGATCGCCGGGCCGAACGGGTCGACCGCGGCACCGTGGACGCCCACCGCGCTGCGCTTGCCATCGGTACCGCGCAGCCGGACGTACAGCGGGCTGGAGACCTTGCCGAGCTTGTACGTGAGCTTCACCGTGCCCGTCGACTCGTTGACCTCGAAGGACTTGACGACCTTCGCAGTCGGCGCGGTGAAGGTGTCCTTGTCGCGGACCGGTCCCGTGACATCGCCCTGGATGATGTCGACACGGGCCAGCTTCGGCACGAACTGCGCCCAGTTGGCGCCGTTGGCGAGCGCGATCTCGATGGTCAGCTCGACGTTGTCACCGCGCTTGGTGTGCAGCGCGCCACCGAGCGTGGTCCAGCGGCTGCCGCCCTTGATACGGACGTCGAGACCGCTGATCAGGGCGCCGTGGTCGACCCAGATCCGGCCCGCGCGCATACCGTCCATGACCGCCGCGTACGAGAACCGGTCCGCGCCGACGTGCGTACGGCTGTAGTGGCCCGGCCAGTAGTCGCCCTCCGCGAGGTTGAGGCCGTCGCTGCTGTAGACCGGGTCGGCGTGCCGGCCGTTGACCGCGAAGTTGTCGTTGGGGCCGGTCATGGAGGGATCGGCGTAGACCCGGTGCGAGTCCGAGTTGGCGGTGATCCACCACGGCTTGCCCTCGGCCAGCAGGCTGTCCCAGAGACCGCCGACGGTGGAGGTCATCCAGTCGAAGCCGCCCCAGGTGCGGTAGCTGTCCGCCGGGTAGCCCGGGAAGGAGCTGGCGCTCGGGCCGTTGCCGTAGAAGCCACGGGCCTGGGCGCCGCCCTTGGGAGCCGGCAGACCGGCGGCCTGGTGACCGGGAGCGCCCTCCATACCGATGGCGATCGGGTGGTCGGACGAGGTGGCGTCGCGCCAGCCGCGGATCTCGTGCGGCGAGTCGATGCCGTTACGGGCCGGGTGGTTGGCCAGCATCAGCGCGTCGTCGACCTTGCGGCGGCGCACCTGGTCGGCGAGGAACTGGAGACCGGAAATGGCCAGGGCCTCGTTGACGTCGTTGGACGAGCTGGGGTGCAGGCTGCCGTCGTAGTCGTTCTCGAACCTCTTCAGCACCTCCACCTCGTTGCTGCCCGGGTGGACGAAGACCGTGGCGTGCTCGGCGCCCGGGATGTTCCACTCCAGGCCCTGGAAGACGAGCTGGTCCTTGAAGACCTTGCGGGCCTCCTTGATGTCCGGGTTGACCTTGTCCACACCGATCTTGGCGTGCGCCTCGCTGCCGTGGTCGGTGATGACCATCCAGTCCAGACCGTGGGCCGTGCCCTGGCGGACCTGGTCGATGACGCGGTACTTGCCGTCGCTGCTGTACTGCGTGTGGATGTGGTGGTCGCCCGCCAGCCACAGGAAGCCGTTGCTCTTGGAGCGGCTGGCCAGCGG
>NZ_FMDK01000505.1 GCF_900091995.1 Streptomyces sp. MnatMP-M17 | reverse complement strand
GTCGTCCGCCACGGCGGCGGTCATCGCCGCCCGGACACCGCGGACGGCCTCGCCCATGGTTGCCCAGCGCTGGGCGAACGTGGCGGCGAGGAAGGCGTCCTGACCGACCGGCAGGAACTGGGTCCGCAGATCGTCACTGCCGATCCTGGCCGCGAACTCGGCCGGATCCCCGGGAAGTTCGGGAGCACCGGGGCCACGGCGGCGGAGCACGCGCGTTCCGTGGTGCAGAACGGTCTCCGAGCCGTCGAGCCCGGTGAGCGCGGCGGTGATCTCCGCGGGCAGCCCTGCCTCGTCGTACAGCGCGAGCTGGGTGTCCAGTACGACACCGGCCGCGCCTCCGGCGACCGCGGCGGCGGCCGTATGGGGCCCGATACCGCCGCACGCCCAGACGGGCACGGTGACCGACGGGTCGGCCAGTACCTGCTGCAACAGCACGAAGGTGCTCAACTCGCCCGCGCGGCCACCGCTTTCGGCGCCGCGGACGATCAGGCCCGAGGCTCCGTCGGCGACGGCGCGCAGGGCGCCCGCGAGGTCCGTCACCTCCACCAGGACACGACGGCCGGCGAACTCGGCGGGCGAGCGCCCGGGATCCGCCAGCAGGACGGTGTCCACCGGATCGGGCAGATCGGTGACGGCCACGGTGCAGCCGGGCCGTATCCGGACTCCGAAGGGCAGCGACGACCAGCGGCAGGTGCGGTCGAGTGTGTCGGCGACATCGCGTGGATCATCGAGGGACAGTTCCAGCACGCCGATCGCGCCCGTCCGGGCGGCGACGGCCGTCAGCCGTGGCGAGGGCCGGTGCAGGGGATTGACGACGATGACCGAGTGTGTCAGCGAGAACTCGATGGACACGCCGGGTTCCGGCATCGGCATGAAGTCTCCCGAATCAAGTGGGGGGTTGACCGGCGGGTAGCTAACTCGCGGGTAGTTAACTGGCCCGGCTTCCTCGGGGTCAAACGGTCACACTGCGCGACTCGTGACACTGTGTTGATGCACAATCACTTTGCGCAGTGGAAGATTTTCGATGAGCCGACAGCAAAGGGACGTTTTTCAAGGACGCCATCCAGGGCTCACGTGCGCGATATCGCGCTGTCATGCCCATGAAATGCAAGCTCTGCGTCCGGGACCTCGACTGTGCCGAAGGTCACAACGTCGCGGGAGCGCATTCGACCATCCGACGGTAGCGCCTACGGGGCGTGACACCTAGCCCTCCGACCGACACCGATCGACAACGAAGCACATCCGTCCGGGACGTCGCCCCGATCCCGAAGAAACGTCTCAGCGGGATGGACGCCATGCCGCCGTGACGCTTGAGAGGCAGATCGATAAATTCTATGGTGCGGATCACAAGGCAATCGCTCCCGACAACACTCGCTGAACGGTGGGCATTTCATCGAGGCCGACGCAGATCGAACACCCGTATCACGGGACATGGAATGGGATGGCCATGCTTCAGGTATCAATCGTCGTACCGTGTTTCAATGAGAGCGAGGTGATCGTGGCCTTTCACACCGCATTGGTCACCGCCCTCGAACCGACCGGGCAGACGTTTGAGATCTGCTATGTGGACGACGGCAGCGAGGACCGGACCAGACAACGACTGCGCGAACTCGCCGGAAACGATCCACGGGTCCGCTACACCTCGTTCAGCCGTAATTTCGGTAAAGAAGCCGCCATGCTCGCCGGTCTGCGTATGTCCCGGGGCGAAGCCGTGGTTCTGATGGACGCGGATCTCCAGCATCCTCCCGAGCTCGTGCCCCGCATGCTGGAGTTGCACCGGCACGGTTACCACCAGGTGGTGGCACAACGCGACCGGGCGGGCGAAGGCGCCCTGCGCACGGCGCTCAGCCGCCTCTACTACCGACTGGTACGCCGCTGCATGGATGTCCAAGTGGTCGACGGAGCAGGGGACTTCAGACTTCTGTCGCGTCACGCGGTCAACAGTGTGCTGGCGCTGCCGGAGAGCAACCGGTTCTCCAAAGGGATCTTCTCCTGGATCGGCTTCGAGACCGTGAGCTTCACCTACCGCAATATGCAAAGGGCCGCCGGAACATCCAAATGGGGCGGCCGGAATCTGCTGAACTACGGCATCGACGGACTGCTCTCCTTCAACAGCCGTCCGCTGCGTCTGGCGATCCACACCGGCCTCTGGCTCTTTCTCTCCGCGCTTCTCTACGCCTTCTGGATCATCGCGAATGTCGCACTCAACGGAGTCGACGCGCCCGGTTTCACCACGCTGATGACGGCCATTGTGGCGCTCAGCGGAATCCAGCTCGCGACGCTCGGCGTCATCGGTGAATACGTGGGGCGGATCTATCACGAGGCGAAGCGCCGTCCGCACTATGTGGTACGGGAGACGGACGAATCCCGCGCGTCCGTGCGTGGCCGCCCGTCCGCGACGTCCGTCGGACAGGCGCGCTCGGAGGGCTGATTCCGGCCACCTTGTCCGGCCGACGTGCCGACGACGGTTCGAATCACAGGCGAAAGGCAGTGGTGCACATGGCCGCGGGCGCTTCGAGCGTCGCCATCCCGAGACAGCAGGACGGGAAATCCCGCCAAGAACCGGACAACGGCCGCGAAACATTTGTACGTTCGCCGATCAAATTCTGGGTGATGGTTCTCCTGCCGCTGCCGCTCGCTCTTCTCGGCACTGCTTCATGGCTCGGCGGTTATGTCCGCCCCAGTGCCGACGAGTGGTGTTTTCTGCCCACGGTGCGGGACAACGGTATTTCCGGGCTGGTCGAGAAGTTCTATACCGTGGACAACGGACGGGTGGGCAACGGTCTGCTGGTGGGGCTCTACACCAAGTCCGGGCCCACGGGCCATCAGTGGTTCGCTCCGGTCAGCGCCGTGGTCATGCTGGGCGTGCTGTGGGCGGTGACCGGTCTGCTGCTGCGCGCGACGGGACGGACGGCACCGCGCGGGCTTCCGCTGCTCGTGGCGTCGACGGTCACGGTGGTCTTTCTGTTCGCGACTCCCAACACCTACAAGACGTTCTACTGGCCCGCCTCCGCCGTCTCGCACACGGTGGCGCCCGTGCTGGCCTGTGCGGCGGCGATTCCGCTCCGATGGGCACGCTCGCGCAGGGCCAAGGCCGCCGCCGTCGCCGTCGCGTTCCTGGCCGGATGCTTCCTCGGCACACTCTCGGAAGAGGCGTCGGTCGTCGCGCTGGTGGTGCTCCCGGCCGTTCTTCTGCTCAGCGGCAGCACCTTCGCCGTACGGGTACGGAGATACGCGCGCGCCTGGTGTCTGGCCGGCCTGGCCGGAACGGCGACCGGCACACTGGTCCTGCTCACCTCTCCTGGATCGCGCAACCGCCGTGAGCGCATCGGCGCGGAAACCACCGCGACGCTCGCTCCCGACGCGCTGCTGGGATCGCTGCGCGCGTTCCTGGAAATCCTCGGCACGGTCCTGACGACATGGCAGTACCTGGGAGCGGTCGCGGTGGGAGTGCTGCTCGGACTGTCGGCCAAGGCCCGGACACGGGCCGGGACCGGGGCCGGACGCGGGGCCGGGAGTGCTCCGGTGCTGCTGCCGTGCCGGCCGGTCCTTCTGGTCTCCGCGGGCATCCTCACCTTTCTTGTCACCGGATACCTCTGCACCGTGATCGCCTATCCGCTCTTCGGCTCCCGGGTGACCGGCGCGTCGCGCACCTGGAACGACTACCTCCTGCTGTATGTGCTGCTGCTCATGGGCGTCGGCGCCCTGCTGGGACGCGCCTGGGCACGGGGACGGCGGGCGTGGCCATCGGCTGTGACGGCTGCGGCCTGTGCGGCGGTGTGCATGGCGGTGTGCTTCCAACTGGCCTTTCCGCTGGGCCAGTTGGGTCATGACATGCGGGTAAGGGCCGAGCGCTGGGACCGTCAGGATCTACGGCTGCGCACCGAGGCGGCACAGGGCGCGCGGGTCCTGCCGTACGCGCGACTGCCGATCAGCGGGATGGCAGAACCGTTCTACGGCCCGGGACGACGGCCCTGGCCGGCCGGATGCGTCGCCGACCACTACCGCCTGGAGCGGATCACGGACGCACGCACGACCTGACGATTCATCGGTTCTGATTCATCGGTTCTGGGTAGTCCTGGCAGTCCTCCAAGTGATCCGGGTGGCCTCATGTGCTGGAGCGCGACGGCCGATCTCGTGGCGGGCACCGGGATCACGATGGTCGGGGCGGTCTGTGTGGCGCGGGTGCGGCACCTCCGCGAGCTGCCGCTCGCCGCGCTGCCGCTGCTTCTGGGAGTCCATCAGGGCATCGAGTCCGTCGTCTGGCGCAATGGCGGCGGAACCGGCCCGGCCACTCTGGCCTGGGCCGTGATCGCCCTGCCCGTACTGGCGCTCTGGGTACCGCTCGGCGTACTGCTCGCCGCACCGCCACAAGCACGGCGCCGGCTGACGGTTCCGCTGCTCGCGGGAGCTGCGACCGCGGCGGTTCTCGCGTACTGCCTCGCCACCCGGACGGTACGGGCCGAGATCCGTGGCCACACGCTCGGCTATGCCGTCGACGTCCCGTACGCGCCTCTGGTCGTCGCGGGCTATCTCGTCGCCACTCTCGGATCGCTGCTGCTCGGCGGAGACCCGCACGTACGGCTGCTGGGCGCGGTCGTCGCGTGCGGAGCGCTCCTCTGCGCGGTGCTGTGGCGGCTGGAGTTCCTCTCCACCTGGTGCGCGCTCGCGGCGGTGGCGTCCGTCCTGACGCTCCTGCGGATACGGCGGCCCGCGGACGCCAACCCGCCGTCCCGCGCGGAGAGTTGAGCAACGAAGCGGCCCGATGTCGCCCGATGTCGCCCGGCGGGCCCGGTGGGCCCGCCGGTCGGTCGGAGATCCACCG
>NZ_FMDK01000534.1 GCF_900091995.1 Streptomyces sp. MnatMP-M17 | reverse complement strand
GGCGCCCCGCCGTACGCGCTCCATCATCATGTTCCTCGGCCCGCTGCTGCACCGGATGGACAGCTTCCGGCTGCCGTACGCGGGCGGCTGCGACCTCGGTACGCGCACGATCGAGCCGCATATGATCGCACTGCGCCGGTTCGGGCTGGACATCGCGGCGACCGAGGGCCTGTACCACGCCCAGGTGGACCGCTCGATCAGTCCGGGCCGCCCGATCGTGCTGACCGAGCGCGGCGACACCGTCACCGAGAACGCCCTGCTGGCCGCCGCGCGCCACGACGGCGCGACCGTCATCCGCAACGCCTCGTCCAACTACATGGTCCAGGACCTGTGCTTCTTCCTGGAAGCACTGGGCGTACGGGTCGACGGCATCGGCACGACCACACTGACCGTGCACGGGGTGCCGAGCATCGACGTGGACGTGGACTACTCGCCCTCCGAGGACCCGGTCGAGGCGATGAGCCTGATCGCCGCCGCCGTGGTCACCGAGTCCCAGCTCACGATCCGCCGGGTGCCGATCGAGTTCCTGGAGATCGAGCTGGCGGTGCTGGAGGAGATGGGGCTCGACCACGACAGATCCACCGAGTACTCCGCCGACAACGGCCGCACCCGGCTGGTGGATCTGACCGTACGGCCCTCCAAGCTGGAGGCCCCGATCGACAAGATCCACCCGATGCCGTTCCCGGGCCTGAACATCGACAACGTGCCGTTCTTCGCGGCGATCGCGGCGGTGGCCCAGGGCAAGACGCTGATCCACGACTGGGTCTACGACAACCGCGCCATCTATCTGACGGACCTCAACCGTCTGGGCGCCCGGCTCCAGCTCCTCGACCCCCACCGAGTCCTGGTCGAGGGCCCCACCCGCTGGCGAGCCGCCGAAATGATGTGCCCACCCGCCCTGCGCCCGGCCGTGGTCGTCCTGCTGGCCATGATGGCGGCAGAGGGCACCTCCGTCCTGCGCAACGTCTACGTCATCAACCGCGGCTACGAGGACCTGGCGGAACGCCTCAACTCGGTGGGCGCGCAGATCGAGATCTTCCGCGACATCTGATCCACAAGGGCCGCCGCCTCCTCCCTGACCTGCACGAATGCGGATCAGGAGCGGGGGCGGTGGCATGCGCGGACCTTCTCCGGGACTTCGCGCCGGGTGGGAGTGCTACCGCAGCGTGACCCCCGGGGCCGAGCACTGCCCGTAGGCGCTCTCGAAGACATCCGCCAGCATCCCCAGCGGCGCGTACGGCGTGGCCACCGGCGACTACGTCGACGTGCGCTGAACCCGGCGGGTGCCGGCGCGAGGGCGAGTCCACGCCGGCCATGTTCCGGTCGATCCGTGCGCCGAGATCGTCGTCGGCGTGAGCTCCCTCGCGCTTCAAGAGGCGCCGAAGGCACGTCCAACGCTGCCATCGCACAGCCGCCGATTCGTCAGAGGCAGCGGGCGCTGTCGCCGGGGCGAGGGAGGTCGGGGCGGGTGTTCAGTGACCATGCGTGCGTGCACTGCGGGCACTGGAGGTGGACGACCGGCCCGTCGTTGGAGATCAGATAGCGCCAGTGCTCGCCGCAATTGCGGCGGTCGGCGCAGGTCGCGCAGGAGCGGGCGTCGTCGCAGATGGGGCAGGCCACCCAGGCGCGACGGGCGAGGTCCGCCTGTGGATCAATGGGCAGCCGCACGGCCCGGCTCCTCCCCCGGCAGGACACCGGCCGCCACCAGCAGGTCATATGTGCGCTGCTGCTCGGCGTCCAGGCCCGAGTAGAGAAGGGCGTATGCCTCGTCCTCGCCCTGGAGGACGGCCACCGGGTCCCAGTCGGGCCCGAGCGCGGCCACGACCTCGGCCCGTCGCCGGGCTTCCTCGATGGTCAGGTCGATCGTGAAAGGGATGAGGCCGGTGGCGTTGTCCTGGTTCATGGTGAGACTTCCGGTGTGCTGGCGGAACACCACCATCTGTACCAGGCGCCCTGCCCGCAGGGAAGGGTGGCCTAAGTCGCCCGGGGACGGCCCGAGGTGAGGCTCCGCCCGGCCCGTCGACAGGACATCCTCGAATCGGCCGACAGGGGCGGGCCGTTGCCGGCACCAAGTCCCGAACAACCGACACGGTCCACCCACAGCACTGTGACGTACCTCACAGCTTACCGGTGTCGTACGCCGCGAGCCGGACACCCATCAAGGCCGTCCATACCCATATCACGACGATCTCTGCTGTCCGCCCGGATCCTCCCGCCTCTGCTCGCCGTGGCCGTACTGACGAGCGTGGGCGCCGGCCCGGAACTGGTCGGCCGGTACGCCGCACCGGCGATCGAGCCGGTCGGCAGCGACTACGACTGGTACGAGGACACCGCCGCCGGGCAGTTGCGGCAGGACCAGTGCCTGATGCGCCGATCCGGTGACGGACGACGCGCTGCGCCGTCCCACCCTGTGGTTTTCCCTGTGGATCGCCGAGGAGGAGCGCCGGCCGGGGCTTCAGAGGAGTGCCTCGATGGCTGCGCGCAGAGGGCGTTGGCGTCCGAGGAGGTCCGTGTTGTCCGTCCACTGGTCCACGCTCCCGGTCAGCGGCAGGACTCGTAGCTCAGGATCGGTGAGCGTCGCCGCCAGGGCCTGGGCGAAGCGTTCGGCGTGGAGGACCTGGAACGGGCGGTCGTGGTACGGCCGGCGCGTCGGGTCCAGTGGTTCGGTCAGTCCTGACTCGTTCTGGAGCGCGGCCACGGTCTCGTACGCGTCGCAGAGATGACGTTCCCTTGCCGGGTAGTCCACCGCTGCCAGCGCGCTCCGGAGGGACACCGACAGTTCTCCGGCCACCGGCAGCCTGCTGAACGCCGTCCCCAGCCACTTGCCGTACGGTGCGTAGCGCCGGTGCAGCAGCAGGCAGAGCCGCATCAGATCCCGTACCAGCCGTCCCGCGACCACCGCGGAACCGAGGTCGTCCCCGGCCTCGGCGCAGCGTCCGACGAATGCCTCCTCCTGGGAGACGCGCTGCCATTGGCAGGCGAGCAGCCAGCGCCAGATCTGATCGGGATACCAGGCCAGTCGCCGCCGTGCCGCGGTGAGTGTGCCGAGTCCGTCGTGGAACACCGCGCCGCCCGTGAACTCGGCGAGGTTCTGCTGAGGCATCGCCAGCCAGTCCCGGACGGTCGGTTCGCCGGATCCGGGTGCGAGGCCGAGCCGGGTGTGCAGCCAGCCGCCGACGTCGTCCACCGAGACACGGTGGTTCACCGGGCCGTCCGTCGGCGCCATATGACCGACCGGACCTTCCGGGTCGCGGTGACGGAAGTGCGTCGGCCAGCCGCGTACCTGCTTCGGCAGCCGCTCCGCCAGCAGCCGGTGCAGACCGGATCCGTGCCGGGCGGCTTCCTCCGGTGTCAGGAAGAGATTCAGCCGCGGCCCCCACTCGTGATCCGTCGACCGCGCCGTGTCGAAACCGAGTACCTCGGATCCCGCGCCGACCCGCGCGGCGGCATACCGCAGTCCCGGATATTCCTCGTCGAGGAGCGGGCGTACCGCTTCGTCGTAGAGGATCCGCGACAGTTCGAGGCCCGGCAGAAACCCGGTTTCCGGTGTCACCATGTGATCACCCTGCCGGGCAGCCGCCCGGAGGGCCACCGAGTATCGGCGGCAGGCGTACGGCCCGGTGTCGGCCGCCCCGGCCCCGGGCCCGGCCCCGGCGTGGGCCGGGGCGGGTACGTTCGTGGGTGGAGCGCGGTGTGCGGGGTGTGGGTCAGGGGTTCTTCTGAGGCGTCGGGACCGGGGTGTCCTTGCGGTAGAAGATGTCGATGTCGACCTCTTCGCCGCCCATGATCAGTGTGTCCCAGGCTCCGCCTTCCAGCAGGGTTCGCAGCGTTTCGCTCTTCAGGGTGCGCAGATGGTCCCGGAGTGTGGTGTCGTCGGGCATACCGGGAATGCGCGGCGAGAGCCGGCCGCGGATTTCGCGCAGTTGCGTCATCAGCGTCTCGATGTCCGCGTCCTTGTCGAGGTCCGCGCCCGCGGCCTTCTCGATGCTCCGGGCTATTTGGTCCTTGATCGCGTGCGTGGTCCCGTTTTCGTCGGTGGCCACCATCGCTTTCCAGGCGCGGCTCTTCTGCCGGTACTGGAGCATCGACATCGCCGCTTCATGACGGAGGAAATCGGCGTCGCGGAAGGCTCTTCCGCGCCAGGCGTTGTCGAGTGACCGCGCCAGGGAAGTGGCCGAAGCGAGGCCGGTGTTGAGTCCGCGGCCCGGCCAGAAATGGATCGCGTTGGCGGCGTCGCCGAGCAGGAATCCATAGGTGCCGGGAGTGGTCGATGTCGTGGAGAACAGCTGACCGGTGAACCGTGGCCGCTGCACCATGTCCAGCCGGAACGCGGTGACGGCGCTCAGATTCTCCTCGGCGACGCCGAAGAACGTCAGTCCTTCCATGACGCGTTTCCACAGGGCCGAACCCTTGACCAGAGCGGGCAGGAAAAGCGTGCTGTGCGTCGAGCAGTGGAAATCGCCGTGGTCGTCACGCCCCATCACACAGGGCCGTGAGGCGATACAGTCCTCGAACACATGCCGGACGGGATCGATACCGACGACTTCCTTGGCCTCGGTATCGGTGAGGCGCATATTCAGAAAGCCCTCGCCTCGCAGCGAGTTCAGCAGGAAGCGGTTCTGGGCGACGGTCAGCAGAACCGTCATCGGATCCGACAGATCGGACTTGACCCGCAGTCCCAGCACGACGTCCTGGACGTGGTGCCCGTTCAGCGAGTAGATCGAGGTGTCGGCGTATGCGACAGCCCCCGGCACGCGACCGCCCCCGCCTCGGTGCGAGGCGGGGGCGGGATCAACGCATCGCCAAGTCGGCGCCGTTTCCTGCTACTTGAGCAGATACGCCTTGACGACAGTCACGTCGTACACATGGCCGTTCTTGTCCGTGAGCTTCGCCTTGAACGAGACCGAGGTGGCCGTCTTCGGGTGGCTCAGCGTCAGGCTCCGCCTGCCGTCCTTGGCTGTGGTGACCGTGGCCTTGGCCCACTTGGTGCCACCGTCGTAGGAGACCTGCACGGAAAGGGACTTGAAGCCCTTGCCCGCCGCCGGACCCTGGATGTTGAGCGGGACCGTGAGCTTCTTGCCCTTGGCGCCGGCGCTGCCCAGATCCAGCTTCGGAGCGAAGCGGACGGTGGAGAGCGGCAGCGTCACCACGGTCTCACCCGCCGGCCTCTTCGAGGTGAACGTCCAGCCCGCGACGATCCGCGTGCTGACTCCGGCCACCTTGGTGGAACGGGACACGTCCGTACTGATCCGGTACGCGGCCGACGCGGTCGGCAGGGCGTCGCTGTACGCGCAGAGTCCGTCGCGGTTGTCGACGAGCTTCTTGCCGCCCGCGGTGATCACGGTGTGCTGCTTGGTCACCGAGGACTGGCCGAAGTGCCCGGCGCCATCGGTGAATTCGGGAATACAGACCGCCATCTCGTTCTGGAACCGGAGCGCGTTGTTGTTGGCGTCGACCTTCGGGCTGAACACCCCGACGTTGTAGGTGTGCGTGTACGTCTTCTTCGCCAGGTACGTCCGCACCGCGTCGGGCCCGAAGAACGCATAGCCGCCGGCCGCCGTGGCGCCCTGCTGTTCGACACCGAACCCCCAGGTGAAGCCCTTGGGCACGGTGACATAGGTCTTGGCCGTCGCGGGCAGGGCGAACGGCCTGGTGACCGTACCGACGCCGAAGTCCGTCGCGTTCCAGAAGGGATTGATCGCGCCTCGCTGGGACTTCGCGGAGGCGCCGATCCGCAGATTCACCAGGGCCAGTTCGCTCTTGGCCGCCTTGTGGCTGAACCCGGTGTGGAGCGAACCGGCGCGGTTGTAGAGCAGGTTGTAGCTGGTACTGCCCTTCTGCCAGGTGCCGCCGACCTGGGAGCTGAAGTCCCGGGCGGTGAGCGCCGCGCCGACCTGCGCGGTCCTGAAGCCCGTGAAGCCGTCCAGGAACCAGGAGCTGCCGATGCCGCCGCTCCGCAGTTCCAGCGCGTAGTTCAGATACGCGTCGACATTGGTCGCGGTCTCCGGCGGCGTGATGCTCAGCGGCTTCGCCTTTCGGGCGTCGAAGGTGACCGTGGAGTTCGCGGTGACCGAGAGCTTCGGCGCCACCATCAGGGCGATGTCGGGATCGGCCTTGGGTCCCTTGGAGGTCTCGACCGGAGCCTCGACCAGATAACTGCCCTTGGGCACCCGGATCTTGGCGGTCCCGTCACCGTCGTTGTCGAACAGGTCCTCCCAGAAGTCGCCGGTGTGTCCGTACACCATCGAGCCCGCCCGTGCGGGCTTGCCCTTGGTGTCGATGAACTTCAGCGTGAGGTCGTACGACTCCACCTCGCGCACCGCGCCGAAGGAGGTACGGACGCGCTGGCTGCCCTCGCTCGCGGAAGCGACGACCGAACCGGAGAAGGTGCCGTCCTGCGTGCCGGTCCTGGTGTCCGCGACGACATCGACGCTCGCGCTGCCGCCCGCCGGTACGGTGACCTGCTGCGCGCCGAGCGTGAAGAATCCGGCCGGAGCGGGCTGTCCCTTCGGTCCCGCCGTGTCGAGCGACAGATCGAGCGTGACCGGCTCCGTGCCGCTGTTGCGGTAGGTGATCTGCCGGGTCACCGGAGTGTCGTCGGTGTGCGGCCACCGCTGGAGACCGAAGTTCACCGAGGTCTGCTCGCTGGCCACGGTCTGGGTGATCGCCGCGGCCACATCCGTACGTCCGGTGCCCTGCTGATACGCCGTCAGCCCGGCGGTCGGCTTGGCCGAGGCCGTCAGCGTCTGCTTGATCCGCTGTCCGGTCCAGTCCGGGTGCTCCTGAGCGAGGATCGCCGCGGCGCCCGCCACATGCGGAGTCGCCATGGACGTACCGGACATCGACACATAGCCGTCGGCCGCCGGGTCCCCGAGCTGTCCCTGGGCCGCCTTCGCCGCGACGATGTCCACACCGGGCGCGGTGAGGTCCGGCTTCAGCGAGCCGTCGGCCGTCTGGCCCACGCTGGAGA
Source organism: Streptomyces sp. MnatMP-M17 (assembly GCF_900091995.1). Taxonomy (GTDB): domain Bacteria; phylum Actinomycetota; class Actinomycetes; order Streptomycetales; family Streptomycetaceae; genus Streptomyces. The sequence goes on along the minus strand of NZ_FMDK01000534.1, from coordinate 2,304 downwards.
AACCGGCGATCTTGTCGGCCCGGTCGACCGCGCCGACGGTGAGCGCGGAGGCCGCGCTGCCCGGCGAGCCCACCGTGCCGGCGGCCGGGCCCTCGTTGCCCGCCGCGATGACGAAGAGGATGCCCTTCTCGGCGGAGAGCCGGTCGACGGCCGCCTCCAGCGGATCCGTCTCGACGGTGTCCATTCCGCCCAGGCTGAGGTTGGCAACCTTGGCGCCCTGGTCGGCGGCCCACTGCATACCCGCGATGATCCCGGAGTCCGAGCCGGAGCCCGAGTCGTCCAGGACCTTGCCGTCGAGGATCCGCGCACCGGGCGCGACGCCCTTGTACTTCCCGCCGGACTTGGCTCCCGAGCCCGCGGCGATCGACGCGACATGCGTACCGTGGCCGAAACGGTCGACGGTGCTGCCCGATCCGGAGAAGTCCTTCTGGCCCACCTCGACGCCCTTGAGGTCGGGATGGGTCTCGTCCACACCGGTGTCCAGCACGGCTATCTTCACGCCTGCGCCGTCGTATCCGGCCTGCCAGGCGGTCGGAGCACCGATCTGCGGAACGCTCCTGTCCAGGCTCGCGTGGCGCCTGCCGTCCAGCCACACCCGTGCCACACCGGGTGCCGTGGCGCGCGCCAGCCGCTGACCGGCGACGGGCGCGGTGAGTGCGTGCCACGCCTCGGACGAGCCGGTCTTGGGCGCGGTGAGCGCCTCGCCCTTGACCGCGGGCAGACTCCGCCGTACGGAGACGTCCGCGGCCGAGATCGCCGACTTGGCCCGCGCCTTGTCCTCGGTGTCCTTGGTGTACGACACGATCAGCGGCAGCGTCCCGCGGTGCGCGTCGTCGTACCGGTCCCTGATCAGACCGGTGACATCGAACAGCCGCCGGTCGAGGGCGCCTTGGGCCACCAGCCGGGACGCGTCGGCCGGCAGGACATAGGTGCTGTCCCCGACGCGCCTGACGGTGGTACGGACATGCTCACGGCCCTTGCCGGGCTGGATCCGGGTCACCCGGCCCTTGGCGTCCACATGGACACGGTCGCCGGTGATCAGAGTGACCACGGACGGCTCGCCCTGTGCCTTGCGCGCCTTCGCGGCGAAATCCTGCTGTGCCGCCACACCGGAGCCGTAACCGGCGCCGGAGCCGGACCGCGCCCCTGGGCCGGCCCCCGTGACAAGTCCCGCGGTGAGCAGCGCGGCCACCATGGCCGCGCCCGTTCTACTACGTTTTCCGGGCAACTCTCCCCCTGCGTATGCCTGTTTGAGATGTGGTCATAAATCGAACGAACCCCCGAAGTGAACCATACCGAGTATGCACACACCCGATCTTGGGCCCATAGGTGGGTCCGAGGACCCTGCCGTTGGGCCCGGCTTCGTTCTTACGCTGCCTCCCGTTCGGGGGAACGGTTACGGCGTGGGACGAGGAGTGGATGGTGAGAGGCACCGAAGGTCTCCCGGTTTGGCATGCCCATGGCGGCAGAGCTCATGGCGACAAAGGCCAGGGCGGCGTGGAGTATGTCGCGGTGATCGGGGTGGTGGCCCTGGTCGTGGCGGCGATCGTGGGGCTGACGGTGCCCGAGGACGAGGCGGTCGGGCTGAGGAACGCGGTATGCAGAATCGTTCATGCGGCCGATGGCGCCTCCGCGTGCGCCTCGGGCGAGGACGGTGACGGCGGAGCCGGGGACGACGGCGGCGGAGGCGAGGGCGAGGATCCCGTCGTACCTCCCAACGATCCGTTCCAGCCCGCGAAGTGTCTGCTGTCGCAGGATCAGACCAAGGACACGGTCGTGATCCAGATCCTCTTCATCAAGATCAGCGGCTCGGACCAGCTCAAGGTCCAGCAGTGGTCCGACGGCACGGTCACCGTGGAGCGCGTCACGGACAGCAGTGTCGGAGTCACGGCGAGCGTCTCCGCGGGTATCCCGGGACTGAAGGACTGGGGCGGCAGCGCCTCGCTGAGCGGTACGTACACCCAGGGCAGCGGCAAGGGCGGACAGTGGATGTTCGGCAGCCACAAGAGCGACAATCCGCAGGCCGATCTGGAGGCCAATCTCGCCGACGCCAAGGCCTTCGCCGAGGCGCTCAAGCAGCAGGACTTCTGCCGCGCCATGGTCGGCAGTCCCGTCTCACCCATCAGCCAGGTCGGCTGTAGCAACAGCGCCATGTCGCAGATGGAGCGGACCAATCCGGAGCGGATGCCGGACGTCGACATCACCAAGACGACCACCGAGGCGTCGGGCGGGCTGAGCCTCGGTAAGTCGTTCAAGAAGGGCAGTGGCGAGGGCGGCAAGGACGGCGAGCCGAAGGACCTCGGC
>NZ_FMDK01001096.1 GCF_900091995.1 Streptomyces sp. MnatMP-M17 | reverse complement strand
GGCTGCGCGGCCCTTGGCGGGAGCGGCGGCGGTGTGCTGCTCGCCCTTCTTCTTCTCCGCCAACGCCCGATCGAACTGCGGCTCGTTACCTCGGGCCAGCTGCTCCTCGGTGACCTCGGCATCAGCCATCTGCTGATCGACCTGCCGCGGGCCCTCGGAGAAGTCCAGAACCTCGTCCGGCTGCCGGGCCGGCACCGCGTCCGCCGTACTCGGCGCGCCAGGATTGCCCGGAGGCTGGTCCGCGCTCATCGGCGTGACCTGCTTCTCCTTGGCCCGCGATGTGTCCGGAGCGGCCGTGGTGGCGGTCTCGATCTCCTCGGCGGAGGACTCCTTGCCGTCCTTGACCTTGCCGTCCACCGAATCCTTGATGGAGTCGGCCCGGCCGGAGTCCGCGAAGCCGTCGGCCTCTTCGAGGTTCTTCGGCGCCTGCGCGGCGATCGCCTCGTTCACCGCCCCGATGAACGCGTTCTTGTCGAACTCGCCCGGCTTCGCCTCGTTCATCTTCTCGGCGTTGGCCGCCTTGCCCTGCGCCTGCCTGTCGTCCGGCGGAGCCACCGCCGCGTCCTGCGCCGACCTCGACTCCACCGCCGCCGACTTGTGCTGCTTGAGCTTCGCCTTCTTCGCGGCGACGTCCGACTGCACCCGGCGGAAGCCCGGCGCCTGCGACGGCGGCGGCTTGACCACCTCGGCATACCGCTGCGCCACCAGCCGCGCCACCGCCGCGTTCCCGGCGCCCGCCTGAAGCCGCCGCACACTCCGCACATCCAGCCCCGGGCCGGTGGGGGATACCGCTGGGGCGGTGGTGCCGGTGTCGGACAAGGTGTCGGACAAGGAGCCCGACACGTCCGCGTGTCGGACGTCCGCATGCGACACATCCGCATGCGGCGCCTGCCGCGTCGCAGCGGCGCGCGCCGCTGCGACGGCGGAGCTCTTCTCCGGAGTCGCCTTCACCGTCGCTCCGGGCCGCGGATCCCCGACATGTCAGCCAGGGTGCGGGGCCGGACCGTACACGGAGGAGTACGCGCGGGACAGCGCCGAGGGCAGTGTTCACTGCCCGATCAGATGGCCCGACGGCTCTGCCTCTTCGGGCAGTCGGTTCGGTACGGCGAGGCGGCCGTACGCCCGTTCCCGGTGATCGCCCCCACCGCGAGAATCACCCCGTCCCCTGGTCAAGACGTCCTCGTTCCCGGTCAAGGAGAGTCGCATGCCGTCGTATCTGTCCCCGGGCGTTTACGTCGAAGAGGTACAAAGCGGCAGCAGGCCGATCGAGGGCGTGGGTACGTCCGTCGCCGCCTTTGTCGGCTTCGCCCAGCGCGGTCCGTTCAACGAACCGACGCTGATCACCAACTGGACCCAATTCGTCAGCCTCTTCGGCGAGTTCGTCGAAGGGACCTACCTCGCCTCCGCCGTCTACGGCTTCTTCGCCAATGGCGGCGGCATCTG
>NZ_FMDK01000261.1 GCF_900091995.1 Streptomyces sp. MnatMP-M17 | reverse complement strand
CGTCCGCCGTATGGACACCGCAGCGGTCACCCGGCGCCCGCCCCGTCGACTGGCCCGCCCTCGGCGCTGGGCCGTCCTCGGGGTCCTGCTCGTCATGGCCGCCCTCACGGCGGGCTGGCCGCTGATCGACCGCGCCATCGCCGACGGCGAGCCCGTACCGGCCGGCGCGGTGCTGGAGCTGGGACCGAGCGGCAGTACCGCCCTGCTGCGGGTGGCGGGTGCGGGCTGGGAGCTGAGCAGGTCGCGCAGCGATCCCGGCTCCTCGTACGCGCTGTCCCGGGACGGTGTCGACCTGGTCGCGGGCTATGTCGACCTCTCCTCGGGCCGTAGCGACGCCGGGCAGCTCTGGACGGGCCTGCGCAAGGTCCTGTCCGTCGCGGACGGCGCCACCCGGCTCGGCGGTCCACGGCCCGTCACCAGCGCGGCGGGCGCGCGCGGTCTGACCGGACCGCTGACACGGCCGGGACGCGCCGGTACCGCCACCGTCTGGGTGCCGCCGAGCGAGAACTACGCCGTGGAGATCACCGTACTGGCCGAGCCGGGCACCGCGCCGGGCACGGTGGCCGACGCCATGGCCGTGGCCCACAGCGTCGCCTTTCCACGGGAGGCATCATGACCACGGCGGTGCCGTCGGCGGCGTACGCCTCGCTGCGCGGATCGCTGCGACGGCAGCCGGTGGGCTGGCTCTGCGCCGCGCTCTGTCTTCTCGGCGCCGCCCTGATCGCTCTCGACTTCGGGGCGGTCGTCCGGGTCTTTCCCGCCTCCGCGCTGCTCGCCTTCGTGCTGCTCCTGATCACGGTGACGATCGGGGTGACGGTCCTTCAGCGGGTACGGCCGTTCCGGGCGGCGCCGCGCGCCTGGGCCTGGAGCGGAGTCGTCTGGGGCGCCACCGCGGCGACCGGCTGTGCCATCGTGGCCAATACCGGGCTCCAGGGTATCTGGGCCAAGACCGCGGGCATCGACTTCGCCTCCCGGTGGGCCGCCGCCCTGACCGCGCCGCTCAACGAGGAACTCCTCAAACTCTCCGGTGTCGCACTGATCGCCCTGGGCGCCAGGCAGTTGGTCCGCGGTCCGCTCGACGGATTCTTCCTCGGCGCGTTCACCGGTCTCGGCTTTCAGGTGGTGGAGAACTGGACGTACGCCATGAATTCCATCCTGAACAGCGGTGGCGTCAACGGCAGCGCCGATGTCGTCCAGTCCTTCGCCACCCGGGTCCTGCTGACGGGCCTCGGTTCGCACTGGGCGATGACCGGAGTGGCCGGAGCCGGGATCGGTTTTCTGCTCGCGCACGACGCCCGGCCGGCGCACCGGCGGATCGTTCCGGCCGTGCTCTGTCTGCTGACCGCCATGGCCATGCACTGGTTCTTCGACTCGCCACTGCTCGGCTCGGTCGCGGGCGTCGCCGTCAAGATGGCGCTCAACTTCCTGATCGCGGCGGGCTTCTATCTCACACTGCGGCACCGGTCGCGGCGGCGGGCACGTGCCTTTCTGCGCTCGCCGCGCACTCCGCTCTCCGCCGATCTGCTCACGCGCGGCTCCCGTCGGCGAGCCCTGCGCAGAGTCCCGCCGGCGCTGCGTCCCGCCGCCGAGGCACGGGCCTCCGCCTATCTGACCGTGGTCGAGGAACACGCCGCCAACACCACCGGAACCGGGCCCGGTTCGGACATCGGCCATGGACAGGCCTATTAATCGGTTGTTCAGCTTGGAAAAACCTCAAGAGTGCTCCGCACCGGGCCGCCCCCTGGCACACTCCGGCCATGTCGACCAACTCACAGATGCTGACCGGCAAGTCCGCCCTCATCACGGGCGCGAGCAGTGGCGTGGGCGCGTGCGCCGCCCATGTGTTCGCGCGTGAGGGAGCCTCGGTGGTGCTGATGGCACGCAGGGAGGAGCGGCTCGCCGCCGTGGCCGAGGATGTACGCCGGGCGGGCGGAAGAGCCGAGTACGTGGTGGGCGATGTGGCCAGCTCCAGCGATATGGCCCGGGCGGTCAAGACGGCGGTGGAGTGCTTCGGCGGACTGGACGTGGCGTTCAACAACGCGGGAGTGGGAGCCCATCAGACACCGCTGCATCTCACGGGCGAGGACGAGTACGACGAGATCATGGACACCAATGTCCGGGGCGTGTGGAACGGACTGAGCCACCAGGTCCGGGCCATGCTCCGCGGCGGCGGTGGTGCGGTCGTCAACAACAGCAGTGTCGCCGGGCTGGTGGCGACGCCGGTCTCCGCGGCCTTCATCGCGGCGAAGCACGCGGTGATCGGACTGACCAGGGCCGCCGCGGCGGAGTACGGGGCCCAGGGGATACGGATCAATGCCATCGCCCCGGGCATCGCGGGCAGCGAGGTGGTCCAGGAGTGGTTCAGCCGGCATCCCGAGGCGGAGAAGCTGCTCCACCGGTCGACACCGCAGCCGCGCACACCGGAACCGCAGGAGGTGGCGGAGGCGGCGGCCTGGCTCTGCAGCGACCGGGCCTCTTTTGTCACCGGTGTGGTCCTGCCGGTGGACGGCGGCTTCACCGTGCTGTGAGCGTGTAAGCGTGTGAGCGGAAGCCGGGCGTTGTGTGAGCCGGGCGTTCCGTTCGGGCGCCGGGCGTGTGTGAGCCGGGCGTGTTCAGGCGCCGGGTGCCGGGGAGCCTGTGGGCGGGGGAGCGCTCACCACACAGGTGAAGACTGGTTCGCCCTCCTGACGCCCGGTCACCAGGACCGACGACAGCCCGTGGAACTGCTCCGGCAGCCGCCGTATCTCGATCAGGCACTCCAGGTCCAGCTCGGCGAAGCGCGGGAACTCGGCGGTGAAGCCGGTCAGTACGCAGGCGCCGCCGCGCAGCACCGAGTTGGCCGCCTGACGGGCGGCTTCGAGCAGGACCATGCCCGGGATGTGATCGACCGGATGGTCGAAGAGCACGGGATGCCCGGTGTCGACGCGCAGCCGCCAGAGGTGCTCCTCGCCGGTCGGGGAGAGCACCACGTCGTACGCGGCGGACCGGCCGACGCTGCTCGGCGGTACCGGCGCGGTCAGCGGCGGTCGCCGTACGTCGGAGCGGGCGGCGCGCTCACCGCGCAGCCGGCGGTAGACGGCCGGAGCGGCGCAGACGAAGGAGGCGCCGCCGGTGGCGACGGTCTGTCCGTCGCGGCGGACGACCGCTTCGTAGCGCAGCCCAGTGAGTTCACCGCCTCGTGTGCGGATCTGCGGACAGAAGACATCGAGATCCAGACCGGCAGGGACACCGCCGATCGCGAGATGCCGGGGCTCGACGGTGAGGGACAGATCCCGCAGGAGGAAGTGATGTCCCAGCGGTGTACCGAACTCGGCGTGTGCCAATAGCGAACCGACCTGGCGGATTGTTTCTGCCGCGAGCAGCGGATCATGGAGTCCGTCGACCGCGCTGAAGAAGCTGTGCAGCCGTGGCCACTGCCCGGTCACCGAGAAACGTCTCTCGTCGCTCCGGCGCCAGCCGGTGAGCAGCACCTCCGCCATCGCGGCACGGTGCACGTACTCCCTCGGCACCGTGGTGGTCAGCTGAGGTGCCACCGGTCTCGCGGTGCGTGAGGTGCTGTCCATCCGGACGGTCGTTTCGGACATGGAGTCTCCCCGTGGAGCACGGATGCTGGACGGGAGCGGCGGAGCGCTCCCGGAGCCGGGGAATATACAGACCACCCGGTTTAGTCGGTAGGCTTGACCGAGAACGGCGGGGGAGCCACCTCAGGGTGTCATGAGGACCCCTGGAACTGCACGACGGGAGCCACCCGCATGGCGCAGCAACAGCGTGCGATCAAAACACGCGCCGCCATTCTGGAGGCCGCGGCCTCGGTCTTCGACCAGTACGGCTACGACGCGGCCACCATCTCGGAGATTCTCGCACGGTCCGAGGTGACCAAGGGTGCCCTCTACTTCCACTTCCCGTCCAAGGAGGACCTGGCGCGGGGCGTGCTGAGCGATCAGACCAGGGACCTGGTCACCGGGCCGACGGACTCCAAGGTCCAGGAGCTGATCGATGTCACGATGGTCGTCGCACACCGCTCCCTGCACGACATGATCCTCAGGGCCGGGACACGGCTCGCCGTGGAGCAGGGATCGGTCGACTTCTCCGATGTCAGTCCCTTCCCCGTGTGGTCGCGTCTGAGCGAGGATCTGCTGGTCCAGGCCAAGGAGCGGGGCGAGCTGCTGCCGTATGTCAAACCGCGGGAGACGGCCGAACTGGTCGTCGGTGCCTGGACCGGGATCCATGTCTACTCGCGGGTGGTGGCGGACCGCCGGGACGTCGAGCGCCGGGTCTCGGTGATGTGGGAGCACCTGCTGCCCAGCATGGTGATGCCGCGTCTGCTGCTCGGGCTCGATGTGGCGTACGACCGCGGGGCCCGCGTCGAGGCCGCCCGCAGGCTCGCCGCCGAGGCCGAGGAGGGATCCGAGCCGGACGCACAGTGATGACGGGCTGTGACCGAACGGTCTCCCGGTTCCTTTCCGGATCCTCCACGGTTCAGCGCTGGAGCCGCACGGGAGTCTCCGTGTTCAAGTTCATTTGATCGAGCGGCCGTCCAGCCGTTCTCCAGGGCGGCTCAAGCGGCTCTTGAGCGATACGGACCGGTGCCGGTTCCGGACATCGAGAGTGGCGCAAAGCTTGTACAAACCGCGCCGACGGTTTGTTAATGTCGCAGCGCACACCGCGCATCGCTTCCGGTCCTCCCGACATCTGGAGCCGTTGATGGTCAAGCAGGAGCGCGCCGCCCGTACGCGACGATCGTTGATCCGGGCCGCCGCGGAGGTGTTCGCGGACGAGGGATACGTTCCTGCGTCGCTCACGATGATCAGCCGCCGGGCCGGGGTGAGCAACGGCGCGCTGCACTTCCACTTCACCAGCAAGGAAGCCCTGGCCAAGGCGGTCGAGGACGAGGCGGCGCAAGAGGTGCGGCTGATCACCGAGCGTTGCCGGCTCGCCGGCGCGGTGGGCCTCCAGCTCCTCGTCGACGCCACGCACACGCTGATGCGCAGCCTTGACGACGATGTCGTCGTACGGGCGGGATTCGAGCTGAGCGGAGACATCTCGCGCCCTCACGGAATCAATCTGCGGCGCGAATGGCGGCGCTGGGTCGAGAGTGAGGTCGAACGGGCGGCGTCCGACGGCGGACTGGCCGACGGTGTGGCGCCCGACGATGTGGCAAGCGCCCTGATGGCGGCCACGGTCGGTTTCGAGGTACTCGGTGCCAGGGACGACAGGGAGTGGATCTCGCGGCGTACGCTAACCCGCTTCTGGGAGCTGATGCTACCCGCGATGGCCCCGCGCCAGGCCATTGGCACCTTGGTGACCTGCGGATCCTGCCATTCGGCCGTGAGCGGGGAGGCAGGTGTGGAGGAGCCCGTTTGACGGGAGTACGCTGCCCGTGTTGCGCCCGTACCCCGACTGTTCGGTGACCTGACGGTGACGCCGATGTACGGAGCGTTAACAAAAAACAGTCTGTACGGTTTGGTATTGACAAACCGTCTGTCCTGTTTTTGAATCCATGCGCAGCAATCGCACCCCGTGAGCGGCCTCGAACGGTACTGACTTCACCTGCAGGGATTGGGGAGACGCGTGGACATCGACGTACTGGGCGCATTGGCTGTGCGGGAGAACGGGAGATCGATCACGCCGACGGCGCCGAAGCCCCGGCAGGTGCTCGCTTTACTGTCGCTCCACGCCGACCAAGTGGTACCGGTGACCGCGTTGATCGAGGAGCTGTGGGCGGGAGAGCCTCCGCGCAGCGCCAGGACCACGCTCCAGACCTATGTGCTCCAGCTGCGGTCCCTGATCGCCGCGGCGCTCAAGCACGGGGCCCAGGAGGGCCAGGAGGGCACGGCGCGGACCGCCAAGGAGGTGCTGGTCACCCTTCCCGGCGGATATCGCCTCGACAGCGGCGGCGGCACCAGTGACGTCCGGGAGTTCGACCGGCTCGCCGGTCTCGGCTACCGGGCGATGGACGCGGGCGACTACGCCGGCGCGGCCCGCCAGTTGCGGGAGGCGCTCGGGCTGTGGAGCGGTCCCGCCTTCGCCGATGTGCACGGCGGCGCGCAGCTCGACATGGAGATCAAGCGGCTCGAGGAGAGCCGGCTCTGCGCGCTCGATCAGCGTATCGAGGCCGATCTCCGGCTGGGCCGCCACCGTGAGCTGCTCGCCGAACTGACCGTGCTCGTCAGCCGCTACCGCACCCATGAGAATCTGCACGGCCAGTTCATGCTCGCCTTGCACCGCTCGGGCCGCCGCGGCGAGGCGCTGAACGTGTACCACCGGCTGCGCGGCACGCTCGTACGGGAGCTGGGCCTCGAACCGTCCGCCGGGCTGCGCAGGCTCCAGCGCTCGATCCTGATGGCGGGACCGGAGGCCGCGGCCCCCGTGGAGAATTCCCGCGAGCCTCTCGTCCGCGTGAGCTGACCGTACGGGCACACCGCATTCCGTTCTGCTTCCGTTTCCGTACCGGTTCGGCCTGTCCTGGTCCGTCCGTACGGGCAGGGATTTCATTCTCATTGTTGGCCGTTGTTGCGGCGGAGCTATTCCCGCCCGCCGTTCTCCGTTCCGTCAGTACCATTCGGGACGGTGGAAATGACATTCCGTTTGCCGGTCTTGGAGCCGTACTAGACGGGTACTCAAGGATTCAAGAAGTAAAGGCTCGGCACGGCTACCGTACTTCGCGTCGAAGAGTTTCGGTTCGACGGGGATTCGACGAGGTACGGAGGGAAACCGTGGAGATTCAGGTTCGGGGACCGCTGAGTGCCGGGGAAATGGGATGAGGCCGCCGAGAAACCCGGTGGCATTGATCACGGGTGCGACACGGGGAATCGGTCTGGGAGTCGCCCGGGAACTCGGCGGGCGCGGCCACCGTGTGTTCATCTGCGCGCGGACCGGCCAGGAGGTCAAGCAGACCGTCGAGGATCTGCGCGCGGAAGGGTTCGAGGTGGAGGGCACGGTCGCCGACGTACGGGACCGGGCGTCGGTCTCGGCCCTGGTGGCGACGGTCGTCGCCCAGTTCGGCCCGGTCAACATCCTGGTGAACAACGCGGGCCGGGGCGGCGGAGGGCCCACGGCCGAGATCGCCGACGAGCTCTGGTACGACGTCATCGACACCAACCTCAACGGTGTGTTCCTGCTGACCCGTGAGGTCCTGCTGAACGGCGGCCTCGTGGAGGCCGGCCATGGCCGCATCATCAACATCGCCTCGACGGCCGGGAAGCAGGGCGTCGTGATGGGCGCCCCGTACTCCGCCTCCAAGCACGGTGTCGTCGGCTTCACCCGGGCGCTGGGCAAGGAGCTGGCGCCCGTCGGTGTCACCGTCAACGCGGTTTGCCCCGGTTATGTGGAGACGCCGATGGCCGAGCAGGTCCGGCAGGGATACGCGGCGGCCTGGGACACCACCGAGGACTTCGTCCAGGAGCAGTTCGAGTCGAAGATCCCGCTCGGCCGCTACTCCACTCCCGAGGAGGTCGCCGGTCTGGTCGGCTACCTCACCACGGAGAGCGCCGCGTCGATCACCGCCCAGGCGATCAATGTCTGCGGCGGTATGGGCAGTTCCTGAGCTCCTCGCCGGGATCCGGGAGCGGAGCGTAGACGCATACGTATGGAACTGAGCTTCGTAGCTATGTCGCGTCTCAGGTGAATGGACTTGACTGTACTCATGACTCAGACCACGCAGAACGCCCAGACAGAGACGAAGACGACGCTCGTCATCGGCGGCACCGGCAAGACCGGCCGCCGGGTCGCCGAGCGCCTTGCCGCCCAGGGCCTTCCCGTGCGGATCGGTTCGCGCAACGCCGACCGTCCCTTCGTGTGGGAGGACCCGGCCACCTGGGAAGGTGCGCTGGAGGGCGTCGGAGCCGTCTATGTCACCTACTACCCCGACCTGGCCTTCCCCGGTGCCGCCGAGAGCGTGGGCGAGTTCTCCAAGTTCGCCGTCGCCAAGGGCGCGCGCCGCCTGGTGCTGCTCTCCGGCCGCGGCGAGGAGGGCGCGCAGGTCGCCGAGGAGAAGCTGAAGGAGTCCGGCGCCGACTGGACCGTCGTACGGTCGAGCTGGTTCAACCAGAACTTCAACGAGAGCTTCTTCCTGGAGCCCGTCCTCGGCGGCGAGCTCGCGCTGCCGACCGGTCACGCCGTCGAGCCCTTCGTGGACGCCGACGACATCGCCGACGTGGTCGTCGCAGTGCTGGCCGACCCCAAGCACATCGGCAAGACGTACGAGCTGTCGGGCCCCCGGCTGCTCAGCTACCAGGACGTGGCCGAGGAGCTGTCCAAGGCCACCGGCCGGGAGATCACGTACACCGCGGTCACCAGCGACGAGTACCGTGCCTTCCTGAAGGAGAACGACCTTCCGGAGGACTTCGTCGAGCTGTTCGCCCTGACGCTCGACGGCCGCAACGCCCACCTGGTGCACGGTGTGGAGGAGGTCCTGGGCCGCAAGCCCCGTGACTTCGCCGACTTCGCCAGGGACGCCGCCGCCACCGGCGTCTGGAACGTCTGATCCGCCACTCCGGCCGGCGG
>NZ_FMDK01000393.1 GCF_900091995.1 Streptomyces sp. MnatMP-M17 | reverse complement strand
TCCGACGCGCCCACCGCCACCGTCAGCAGCGGAGCTCCGACCGGCAGCTCCGTGCCCTCCTCGCCGTAGCGCGCCGTGACCACGCCTCCGTAAGGACAGGGCACCTCGACCATGGCCTTGGCCGTCTCGACCTCGACCACCGGCTGGTCGATGGCGACAACATCTCCCACCGACACCAGCCAGCGGACGATCTCCGCCTCGGTCAGCCCTTCACCGAGGTCAGGCAGTTTGAATTCCAGCACCTGGGCCATCAGCTCTCCGTCTCCCACTGGAGCCGCGCGACCGCGTCCAGCACCCGGTCCACTCCCGGAAGATGGTGCCTCTCCAGCATCGGCGGCGGATACGGAATATCGAATCCCGCCACCCGCAGCACCGGCGCCTCCAGATGGTGGAAGCAACGCTCGGTGACCCGGGCGGCGATCTCGCCGCCGGGGCCGCCGAATCCGGTGGACTCGTGGACGACCACGGCCCGGCCCGTACGCCGTACGGATTCGGCCACCGTCTCGTCGTCGAACGGCACCAGGGAGCGCAGATCGACCACTTCCAGATCCCAGCCCTCGGCACGGGCCGCCTCGGCCGCCTCCAGACAGACCGGCAGGGACGGACCGTAGGTGATGAGGGTGGCGCTGCTGCCCCGGCGTCTGACCACGGCGCGGCCGACCGGCTCGACCACGGCCGGCGCGTCGGGCGACCACGCGGCCTTCGACCAGTAGAGCCGCTTCGGCTCCAGGAAGACGACCGGATCGTCCGAGGCGATCGCGGCCCGCAGCAGTCCATAGGCGTCGTCCACCGTGGCGGGAGTGACGACATGGAGGCCGGGCGTCGCCATGTAGTACGCCTCGGAGGAGTCGCTGTGGTGCTCGACTCCGCCGATCCCGCCGCCGTAGGGCACCCGCACGGTGATCGGCAGCGGCATGGCGCCGCGCGTGCGGTTGCGCATCTTCGCCACATGGCTGATCAGTTGCTCGAACGACGGATACGCGAAGGCGTCGAACTGCATCTCCACGACCGGCCGCAGTCCGTACATCGCCATCCCGACGGCCGTGCCCAGGATGCCCGCCTCGGCCAGCGGAGTGTCCGTGCAGCGGTCGTCCCCGAACTCCGCGGCCAGCCCGTCGGTGATCCGGAAGACGCCGCCGAGCGTGCCGACGTCCTCACCGAGCACATGGACGGACGGGTCCTCGGCCATCGCGTCGCGCAGCGCGCGCCGCAGGGCCTGCGCCATCGTGGCGGGCTTCACCGCGACCGTGGTCATCGCGTCTCACCGGGCCCTTCCTCGTCCGACGCCGCCAGCTCGGCGCGGAGCTGGGCCGCCTGCTCACGGAGCTGGGAGGTCTGGTCCGCGTAGACATGTGCGAAGAGATCCATCGGGTCGAGCACCGGCTCGGCGTTCATCCGGTCGCGCAGCCGCGCGGCCATCGCCTCCGCGGCCTCGGCGGCCTGCCGGACGCCGTCCTCGCCGAGGATCCCGCGCGCGGTCAGCTCATCCTCCAGCAGCCGGACCGGATCGTGCGCGCGCCAGGTCTCGACCTCGTCGTCGGGGCGATAGCGGGTCGCGTCGTCCGCGTTCGTATGCGCCTCGATGCGGTAGGTCACGGCCTCGACGAGCGTCGGTCCCTCGCCGCGCCTGGCACGGGCCATGGCCTCGGTGAGCACCATGTGCACCGCCAGCGCGTCGTTCCCGTCGACCAGCCGGCCCGGCATTCCGTACCCGACGGCCTTGTGGGCGAGGGACGGCGCCGCGCTCTGCTTGGCGAGCGGCACGGAGATCGCGAAGCCGTTGTTCTGTACGAGGAAGACGACCGGGGCCCGCCATACGGCGGCGAAGTTCAGCGCCTCGTGGAAGTCGCCCTCGCTGGTGCCACCGTCGCCCACCAGGGCCAGCGCGACCAGATCGTCGCCCTTGAGCCGGGCGGCGTGGGCGAGGCCGACGGCATGCGGGAGCTGGGTGGCGAGCGGTGTGGACAGCGGCGCGACACGGTGCTCGTGCGGGTCGTACCCGGTGTGCCAGTCACCTCGCAGCAGCGTCAGCACCTCGACCGGGTCAAGTCCGCGCGCCACGGCCGCGAGGGTGTCGCGGTAACTGGGAAAGAGCCAGTCCTGCTCGCGCAGCACGAGTGCGGCGGCGACCTCGCAGGCCTCCTGTCCGGTGCTCGACGGATAGACGGCGAGCCTGCCCTGCTTGGTGAGAGCCGTGGCCTGCGTATTGAACCTGCGGCCACGGACCAGCTCGGCGTGGAGCCGCAGCAGCAGTCCTGGATCGGCGTCGGCCACGGCGTCCGTGCCCAGCGCGCGATACGGCTCGGCGTCGGGAAGCAGTGGTGCGGGATCGGTACGCGGCTGCCACGCCGGTGGCGGAGTGGGCCGGCGGGCCGCGGCACCGGGCAGTTCCTGGACCGTACTGCTCTTCTTCACGCGTGCACCTCCTCGTGGGAGCGGGCGGGCGACGGGTGCCTGGTGTGGCCCGTCTCACCTACCGATTGTTCGGTCGTTGAGGCATTTTGGCTACAGGCGGCTTCAGCCTGTGGACAAACGGTTCTCCACAGCCTGGGATGGTCACAGGTCGTCCATCACGGAGAGGCGGGGGGACATGGGAGCTGAACAAATGGCCGACGGCGCGGACCAGGGCGCCGAGCCGGCCGTACGCGACACCGCCGTACGCGGCGCGGCCGACACCGGCCGTGGCGGCGACGGTACGAGCGGTACGAGCGGTACGAAACAGCCTCCTGCGCCGCCGCGCCCGCTCGACGCCATCGACCAGGACATCCTCCGGATCCTCCAGACGGACGGCCGCGCCTCGATACGGTCCGTGGCCGAGCGTGTCCATGTCTCGCGCGCCAACGCGTACGCCCGGATCAACCGGCTGATCGACGACGGAGTGCTACGCGGCTTCAGCGCCCGGATCGACCATGAACGCGCAGGTCAGGGCGCGTCCGCGTATATCACCTTGAAGATCGTGCAGAACTCCTGGCGCACCGTGCGCGAACAGCTCGAAGAGCTGCCGGGAGCCACGCACATCGCCCTGGTCAGCGGTGACTTCGACGTACTGCTGCTGGTGCACGCGCCGGACAACCGGTCCCTGCGCGAACTCGTCCTGACCAGGCTCCAGTCCATTCCGGAGGTGCTGTCCACCCGCACTCTGCTGGTGTTCGAGGAGACGGACCTCGGCCCGGGAACAGCCACGGGCCCGACACTCTAGGCTCTGCCCGGTCCTGGTCCCCAACCTCGCAGGGCAATACAACTAGCGCTCCGTGCGCAGTCCGTCGAAGGCCATCCGTACGACCGCCTCCGCCACCTCGTCACGGCCATGGCCGCCGACCGCACGCGGCCGGTACCACTCCACCAGGGAGTTGACCATGCCGAAGAGCAGCCTGGTCGCCAGCCGGATGTCCATATCGGCCCGCAGATCACCGTCCGCGGCGGCGGCCTTGAGCAGATCGGCCACCCGCTGGTCGAACTCGCGGCGCCGCTCCATCGCCCAGCGCTCGGTCTGCGTATTGCCTCTGACCCGCAGCAGCAGCGTCACATAGGGCAGTTCGGCCATCAGCACCTCGACCGTACGGCGGGTCACATACTCCACGCGCGCGATGGCCCGTCCCTGGACCGCGCCGTCCTCGTCGAGGATCCCGAAGAGCCCGTCCAGGGCGCGGCTGACGGCGAGGCGCAGCAGCTCCTCCTTGCCCACGACATGGTGGTATATCGAGGACTTCGAGATCCCGGCGGCCTTGGAGAGATGCTCCATGGACGTGCCGTCGTAACCGCGCTCGTTGAAGACGCGGACCGCGACGGTCAGCAGAGTCTCGGGCGTGTACGTGTCGCGTTTGGCGGTCGTCATGACGCGTCGTCCTCCTCCTGTGCGGCGGCCAGGCGGCGCAGTGCCTGGGAGGGGGCGTAACGGCCGATGGGATACTCCTCGTGCAGCGACTCCAGCGTCTCCAGCACCCACCGCGCGCCGAGCTCCGCGCCCCAGTCGAGCGGCCCGCGCGGGTAGTTGACGCCCAGTCGCATCGCGGTGTCGATGTCGTCCGAGGAGGCCACTCCGCGCGCCGCCGCGTCGAGCGCGAAGTCCACGAGCATCGCGACCGTACGGGCCACGATCATGCCCGGGACGTCGGCGATCACGCTGACGTCCTTGCCGAGTGCCTGGAAGAGGCCGACGGCCTCGTTCAGGGCCGCCCTGTCGACTCCGGCGGCGGGTGCCAGGGCGATCCGCGTCGCCGCGCGGTAGTCCAGCGCGAGATCGAAGTGGATGACGGGCATCCCGGCGTCGTCGGCGGCCGACCCGTCCGCCAGGAACAGCCGTGTGCCGCCGGACAGCTCGATCCAGCCCGGATAGCCGGGAACGGCATCCTCCTTACGGAGGACCTCGATACCGGCCTCCTCGATCAGACCGGGCAGCGTGTCAGCCGCCAAGAGTCCGCCCTGCACGGTGACGGACGCGGGCGCCGGCGCGGGCCCTTCCGTCCGTGCTCCGGCGCCCGGCGTGGCGCCCTCGCCGTACGGGAACCAGCCCTGGCCCGACTTGCGGCCCAGCCGTCCCGACTCCACCAGCCTGCGCTGCGCGAGCGAGGGCGTGAACCGCACATCCTGGAAGAAGGACTCCCACACGGACCGTGTGACGGCCTCGTTGACGTCCTGGCCGATCAGATCGGTGAGCTCGAAGGGACCCATCCGGAAGCCGCCGGACTCCCGCAGCACCGCGTCGATCGTGGCGGGGTCCGCGGCCCTCTCCTCGTAGATCCGGAACGCCTCGGCGTAGTACGGGCGGGCGACGCGGTTGACGATGAATCCCGGCGTGTCCGCGCAGCGCACCGGTGTCTTGCCCCAGGCACGCGCCGTCTCGAACGCGCACCGCGCGGCCCGCTCGTCCGTCGCGAAGCCGCTGACGACCTCCACGAGCGGCAGCAGCGGCGCGGGATTGAAGAAGTGCAGTCCGACCAGACGGCCCGGGAGGCGCAGCCCGCCGGCGACAGCCGTGACGGAGAGGGAAGAAGTGTTCGTGGCGAGCAGACAGTCGTCGCCGACGATGTCCTCCAGGGCCGCGAACAGTTCCCGCTTGACGGAGAGCTGTTCCAGTACGGCCTCGACGACCAGCGCGGCATCCGCCAGCTCGGTGAGTTCCGCGGCCGGACGGAGCCGGGCCACCGCGGCGTCGCGCGCCGAGGCGTCGAGCCGGCCCTTCTCGGCCAGCCGGTCGAGTCGTCCGGTGAGGGAGGCGGCGGCCTGTTCCGCGCGGCCGGGCACGGCGTCGTAGAGCCGTACGGGATGGCCGGCGACCAGGGCCACCTGGGCTATGCCCTGGCCCATCGTGCCGGTGCCGACGACCGCGACGACACGGCCGGGCTCGATTGCTGTCATGGAAGCAATCCTCCCGTATGAGCGGGCCTCGAAAGGGCCATGGGTTCTCCACAGGTGAGTTGTCCACAGGTTCGCCGGGCCCTCTTGTCCCGACCGATCGTTCGGTTACTCTAACTCTGTCCGTCCGCTCATGTCCCTGTCCCGTCCCGTCCCGTCCCGACTCTCCCGTCCGTCTCCCGTTCCGTTTCCCGTCCGTGTCCTGATACTCAGCCCGACCGAGGAGTGGGTCCGTCATGGCCGCCCAGCTCAGCCCCCAGCAGCTCTCAGAAAAGCACCGGTCCACGCTCGACCAGGCCCTGGACGCGATCCGCAGCCGCGCCTACTGGTCCCCGCACCCCGAGCACCCCAAGGCGTACGGCGAGAGCGCGCCGGCCGAGGGGCTCGCCGCGTTCCAGGCACTGCGCGGCACCCGCTTCGAGCTGGACCAGCCGGGCACCGACGGCTGGACGGGCGGCGAAGTCTCGCCGTACGGCCCGGCGCTGGCGGTCGAGTATCCGCATGTGGACCCGGATGTCCTGCTGCCCGCCATGCGCGCGGGCATGGGCGCCTGGCGCGAGGCGGGACCGGAGACACGCGCGCTGGTCTGTCTGGAGATCCTGGCGCGCATCAGCGCCCGCACGCACGAGTTCGCCCACGCGGTGATGCACACCAGCGGACAGGCCTTCATGATGGCCTTCCAGGCGGGCGGGCCACATGCCCAGGACCGCGGCCTGGAGGCCGTGGCGTACGCGTACGCGGAGCAGACCCGGACACCGGCCGCCGCCGACTGGTCCAAGCCGCAGGGCAAGCGCGATCCTCTTGAGCTGCGGAAGACCTTCACCGCGGCCCCGCGCGGTATCGCGCTGCTGATCGGCTGCAACACCTTCCCGACGTGGAACGGCTATCCGGGCCTGTTCGCGTCCCTGGCCACCGGCAATCCCGTGCTGGTCAAGCCCCATCCGCGCGCGGTGCTGCCGCTCGCGCTGACGGTTCGGGTGGCCCGCGAGGTGCTCGCCGAGGCCGGATTCGACCCGAATCTGGTCGCGCTGGCCGTGGAGCGGCCCGGCGAGGGCATCGCCAAGTCGCTGGCCGCGCGCCCGGAGATCCGGATCATCGACTACACCGGATCGACCGCGTTCGGCGACTGGCTGGAGACCCACGCCCGCCAGGCGCAGGTCTACACGGAGAAGGCCGGCGTCAACACCGTCCTCGTCGACTCCACCGACGACTACAAGGGAATGCTCTCCAATCTGGCCTTCTCGCTCTCCCTCTACAGCGGCCAGATGTGCACCACTCCGCAGAATCTGCTGATCCCCCGGGACGGCATCACGACGGACGCGGGCGAGAAGTCGTACGACGAGGTGGTGGCCGATCTCGCGGCCTCGGTGAGCGGTCTGCTGGGCGACGACGCCCGTGCCAACGCGCTGCTGGGCGCGCTGGTCAATCCCGATGTGAAGGCCCGGCTGGAGGCCGCCGCCTCGCTGGGCGACATCGCGCTCGCCTCGCGTGAGATCGTCCATCCCGAGTTCCCGGACGCGGTGGTCCGTACGCCCGCGATCGTGAAGGCCGACGGCGCCCGCAAGTCCTGGGAGAAGGCCGGCGAGGGCGGGACCGAGGCGGAGACGGAGGTGCCGTATCTCGCCGAGTGCTTCGGCCCGGTGTCCTTCGCGGTCGCCATGGACTCGACGGACGACGCGCTGGAGCTGCTGCGGCGCACGGTGCGTGAGAAAGGCGCGATGACGGTGGGCGCGTACACGACCTCGCCGGAGACGGAGCGCGCGATCGAGGAGGTCTGTCTGGAGGAGTCCGCGCAGCTCTCGCTGAATCTCACGGGCGGCGTGTATGTGAACCAGACGGCCGCCTTCTCGGACTTCCATGGCTCCGGAGGCAATCCGGCGGCGAACGCGGCGCTGTGCGACGCGGCGTTCGTGGCCAACCGCTTCCGGATGGTGGAGGTCAGGCGTCAGGCCTGAGAGCCGGCCCAGGCTCCGGTAGCCGACCCGCGCGCAGAGGCTGACCGCTCGCGCTCAGGGCGCGGGCGGTCCGGAGACGCTCGGCGCGCCGGCGTCCGGGATGTCGGCGTGCCGCTGGATCCAGGCGTGCATGGCGATCGCCGCGGCGGCTCCCGCGTTGATCGAGCGGGTCGAGCCGAACTGCGCGATCGAGCACACCATCACGGCGTGCTCACGGGCCTCCTCGGTCAGACCCGGGCCCTCCTGGCCGAAGAGCAGCACACAGCGGCGAGGCAGTTCGGTCCGCTCCAGCGGAACGGATCCCGGCAGATTGTCGATCCCGATGATCGGCAGCCCTTCGGCCGCCGCCCACGCCGTCAGCTCGGCGGCGCCGGAGTGATGGCGCACATGCTGGTACCGGTCGGTGACCATCGCACCGCGCCGGTTCCAGCGCCGCCGCCCGACGATATGGATCTCCTTGGCGAGGAAGGCGTTGGCGGTACGGACCACGGAGCCGATGTTGAAGTCATGGGTCCAGTTCTCGACCGCCACATGGAAGTCATGGCGCCGGGTGTCGAGATCGGCGACGACCGCCTCGCGCGTCCAGTACCGGTAGCGGTCGACGACATTGCGCCGGTCCCCGGCCGCCAGCAGCTCCGGATCGTAGCGCTCGCCCTGCGGCCAGGGCCCTGGATGCGGCCCGACGCCGATCTCCGGGCCGAAGCCCTCGTCGTACTGAACGGGCTCCAGCGTCTCGTATTGCGTCTCGTACGGAACGGGCTCCGGCGTCTCGGCCGGTGTCCCTCGGCCCGTCGTCATGGCCTCATGGCCCGCCGCCGTGGCCCGATCGGCCTCCGCCGTTGTCTCACTGGTCACCCGACGAGAGTACGGGTCTGCTCCGGGCTGTCGCGTCGTTGCTCCGGCAGGCGCTTCCGGTCCCGGGCGAACAGCCGGTGCCACAGCCCGGTGATCCGGCCGCCGAGCCAGCGCAGGAAGTTCGTCGGCAGGAACACCGCGTCGGCGGCGATCATCGCGAGTGAGAAGAACGGCAGTCCCAGCAGTAGGGCGATGCCCGCGTGCTCCAGCATCATCGCGACCAGCAGCACATTCTTGACGCGCCGGTTGAGGAGCGCGAACGGGAAGGCGACCTGCACGATGACCGTGCCGTAGGTCAGCAGCATCACCATCACACCGCTGGACGCGAGCAGTCCGGAGAGCTCCGGCCAGGGAGCGAAGTAGTGCAGCTTGAGCGGGTAGTAGAGCGCGGTGCCGTCCTGCCAGCGCGAGCCCTGGATCTTGTACCAGCCGGCAGTGGCGTACACGAGACAGACCTCGGCCATGATCACAAACAGCGCGGCGTTGTGGACGAGATTGGCGAGGACGTCCAGCAGGGCGCGCGGCTGGCCGTTCGGCGCGTGGAGATTCACCGCCCACCACACGACCTGTGCGATCCACACGCCCCAGAAGAGGACCAGCAGCCATGAGTCGCCCTGGAACCGGCCCGTCGCCATCGTCAGCGTGCCGAAGATCAGGACCACTCCGAGGCAGCCCCAGAGAAGCGGCCCGACCCGGTCCCGGGCGCCCAGGATCCCGGGCTCGTGCCCTGCCCCGCGCCGGGCCGTCGTACGCGCCGCGCGCCTGGCGTCCAGCGACCAGACCTGACCGCAGCGGGTCAGTACGAGATAGATCGCCATCAGATGAATGACATTGTCGCCGCCGTCACCCATGAAGATGCTGCGGTTCTGGAGCGACAGCACACCGAACATGAAGACCACGGACATGGTGCGGGTATGCCAGCCGACCAGCAGCAGCGCGCTGGACAGCACGGCCACGGCGAAGACGATCTCGAACCACACCGTGCTGTCCGACCACATCAGCCCGGTGAAGGCGCCGTTCCGCGCGATGAGCTGCCGGGCCATGTCCCAGCTCCACGGGCCGTCGGGACCGTACAGCTCGCGCCGGTTCGGCAGTTCCCACAGCAGGAACAGCAGCCAGGTACCGGCGAACCCGATCCGGACGACCGCGCTCTGGTACGGGCCGAGGGCGGTGGCGGTGACGCGCTGGACGGCGCGGCCGACCCGTCTCTCGGCGGCGAACAGAGGCTTGCTTGCGGCCGGCGCGCCCGGCCGCTCGTTGAGACGCGCGCCCGGCCGCTCGTTGAGACGCGCGCCCGGCTGCTCGTCAAGAGGCTCGCTCACTGGAAGACGCTCGCTCACCGGCCCGCCTCCGTACGGCCGTTGCGTACGCCCTCGGGCAGATCGGTGGCGTTCACCGTCCACCACGGATAGAGCCGGTAGACCGGTCGCGTATTGATCTTCTCAGTGCTCCACTCGGGCGCGGCCACCGAGCTCGCGGCCGACCTGAGCTGGATGCGTTCCACCGACCCGCCCAGGTCGTGGTCCTCAAGACGCAGCATCACGATACGGCGGACATAGCTCTCGGAGAGCTGTCCGCGCAGCCCGTTGGGGCGGTTCTTGTCGTCGTGCGACCCGACGAAGAAGTCCCAGCCGCGGCGCAGTTCGTTCTGCTCGACATGGCTGGGAAGAGGATTGCCGCGTATCGCCGCGCCGTCCTCGGCGGAGAGATCGATCCAGCCGGTGGTCGTCAGCGAGCCGTCGCCCTTCGCGACCTCCGCCCGTACCTGGACGGCGACGTTCTGCTGGAGCGGATTGGGCGCGAAGAGCTTCCAGTTCTGCTCGAACTCGGGATAGACCCACCCGTCGACGGCCTTGCCGTACTGCTTGGTGATCGTGTTGGACGGAGCGACATGCAGAAAGACCATGGCCAGATGGGTGCAGGCCAGCAGCCCGACGATCACGAGCACCGCAACCGCCGCCAACTGGCCGGGAAAGGAGAGGCCGGCCATCCCGGCGGCGGGCGGCTGC
>NZ_FMDK01000724.1 GCF_900091995.1 Streptomyces sp. MnatMP-M17 | reverse complement strand
ATCAGCTCATGCCACCGACGGCGCGGGCCCGAGCCGGCGGCCAGCAGCGGCCGGCCGGCGTTCAGCCCGGCGCGCCGCACGGCCTCCTCGCCGTCCATGTCGAGATGGACGACGGGATACGGGAGCAACAGGGCGCGCGTCGACGCGTCGAGGACCGCGCCACCGCCGAGCGCGAGTACACCGTCGTGTTCGGCGAGCGCGGACCGTACCGCCCGCTTCTCGATCTCGCGGAAGCGCGGCTCGCCCTCGGCGATGAAGATGTCCCTGATCGGACGGCCCTGGGCGGCCACGATGTCGTCGTCGGTGTCCCGGAATCCACAGCGCAGCCGCCAGGCCAGCAGCGCGCCCACCGTGGACTTGCCGACGCCCATGGGCCCGACGAGGACGATCCGCGGCCCGTTCACCGGACGCCTGGCCGCCGCACGTTCAACGATGTTCATTCTCACCGCTCCGCCAAGTCGACCGTCGACGAAAGGTTCACCATGACCGCCTCTTCTTCCGCTTCCTCTTCTCCTGTCGACCGTGCCGCCGTCGTCAAGGAGGCCCGCGCCGCTCTCGACGCGTTTCTCGACGGGCTCAACAGCCATGATCTGGAGATCTGGACCGCGACTCTGCACTTCCCGCAGATCCGTGTGCATGAAGGCGCCGTGACGGTCTGGCGGAACGCGGAGGAGTACATCGAGAGTTCGAAGGCGGAGCTGGAGGCGCTGCTCGCGTCCGGCTGGCACCACAGCGCCTGGGACGAGGTCGAGTTCCCGCAGGTCTCCGCCGACCAGGTGCATGCCCAGGTACGGTTCGGCCGACATGACGCCGAAGGCCAACCGCTCGGTGTCTTCGACTCGGTCTATGTCGTGACGCGGCAGAACGGCCGCTGGGGCGTGCTGGCCCGGATCGGCTACGAGGCCTGACCGAGCCCGAAACCGACATCGGGACGCACGGAAACCCGCGGTGGCGGTGCGGGCCGGGGGAATTACCCGTCCCGCCACCACGGGCCGATCGCGGGCCGGTCTCGGCCCGCCGTGGCGTTTCCGTCGGGGCGTCTCCGCCGTTACGGGCGTGGCGCGGACAGCGCCGTCCGTAACGCGGAGCCGATCCTGGCGGCCAGCACATGTTCACCGGCGGCCGACGGATGCAGCCCGTCGGAGAAGACCTCGGCCGCCTCGGAGACCGGGACGACGGACAGTCCGTCCACGGTGTGGAGGTTCTTGTCGCCGAGCTCTTCGAGTACCCGTACCGCCTCCGCCGTCTGTTTCCGGATCGCGTCGAGCGTCAATCCGACTCTGTTCGGGACGAGTTCACGGTCGGGAGAGGACAGCGGAGTGATCACCACGACGGGCAGATCGGGATGTCCGTCACGGATGGTCTCGATGAAGCCGCACACCGCCGGGGCCCAGCTCCGGGCGGAGAACGTCTCCCGCGTGTAGACATTGATCCCGAGCTCCAGCGAGATCAGATCGGCCGGCATGTTCCTGATCGTCCGTGCGACCAGCGGATCGAGCTGCGCCTCCCCGGCGAAACCGAGGTTGTGCAGCCGCCAGCCCTGCTCCGCCGCGATCAGCGCGGTCCAGGTCTCCGAAGGCCCGGAGGCGAACATGCTGTGGGTGATGGAGCTCCCGTAGGTCACCCAGCGCGGGCCCGGGCGCTGCGCGGGCAGCAGCGCCCGGTGTCCGCGGAAGCCGATCCCGTACACGAGGGCATAGCCCAAGTTCGGTAACCAGACCTCGACTTCGCGCAGTGCGGGATCTCCTCCATGTACGGCGGCGGCCGGGGCCAGCGGTACGGTGATCTCGCGCCCGTCGGCGGCCTCGGCGCGCAGCGCGAGTGCTCCGTCGATCCGGATGTCCACCGGTGCGCTGCCCGGATCCACGGCCAGCTTCAGGGACAGCTCCTCGGCGTCGGTGCGGACACCGAACCGGATACCGGCGGGCATCGCCGCGAGGCGTGCGAAGTTGGGCGACAGCGTGGTGGCGAGCCGTTCGCCGGAGATCCGCCTGGGCAGCCGGCCGTTCTCGGACCAGCCGCCCTCGGCGACACCGTCCCAGGACAGTCTCGGGTCGTCGGGCGTCAGCCACTCCCACTCGCCGGCGCCCGGGCCCGCCACGGGCCCGGGAGACATGCTCACGCGCGCCCGCTCTCAAGCCCGGCGCCCTGCTGCGACGCACCTTGCTGCGACGCGCCCTGCTGTGACGGCGCTGTCTCCTCTGCCTTCCCGGATGAATCGGCCGAGCCCGACGCTCCGAGGCCCACCGCCGACGCGAGGGCGCCCACCAGCGAGAAGATCCCGACCGCGAGGAACGCGCGGTGGTACGAGCCCACACCGGCGTCGGTCGACGCGGCGGCCAGTACGGCGGCGCCGACCGCGACACCGAGGCCGCCGCCGAGCTGTACGGCCGACTGGATCAGCGAGGCCGCGAGGCCCTGCTTGTCGTTGGGCACTCCGCTCACGCCCGCGATATTGAAGCTCAGGAAGCTTGTGCCGTTGCCCAGACCATGGATGATCAGGGCCGGCAGCAGTACGGCGGCGTAGTCGGCGTTCTCGCCCGCCCGCAGGAAGAGCAGGATGCCCAGGCCCTGGAGCAGCAGACCGATCACGGCCGGGATCCGCAGACCGACGCGGCTGATGATACGAGGAGCGATATTGACCGCGAGCAGGATGGCCGCGGCCATCGGCACGATCGCCATACCGGCCTTCAGGGCGCTGTAGCCGAGCGCATGCTGGAGGTAGAGCAGCGCGATGAACTGCCAGCCGATCGTGGCGCAGGCCCAGACGACGCCCACGACATTGGCGGTGGACAGCGTGCGCGAGCGGAAGATGGAGAGTTCGACCAGCGGATCCTTGCGGCGGCTCTGGATCACGACGAAGGCGATGAGCAGCAGCACCGATGTCACCAGGCAGACCACGGTGACCGACGAGCCCCAGCCCACTTCGGGAGCCCTGGTCAGCGCGAAGACCAGCAGCAGGACACCGCCGGTCGCGGTGAGCGCGCCGAAGGCGTCGAAGCCGGGCCGCTCTCCGGTCCGCTGCTCGTCGGCGGCGACCACACTGCGCACCGTCAGGAGGACGAGCGCGGCCACGACGAACGGTACGAAGAAGGTGAGCCGCCAGTTCAGCGAGGTGAGCAGACCGGAGAAGACCAGGCCCGCCGCGTAACCGCTGGCGCCTGTGAGGCCGAACATGCTCATCGCCCGGTTGCGCTCCGGGCCCTCCGGGAACGTCGTCGTGATGATCGACAGCGCGGCTGGCGCGATGAAGGCCGCGGCCACGCCCTTGATCACACGGGTGATGATCAGCAGCGAGCCGTCCGAGACCAGACCGCCGGCGAGGCTGACGACGGCGAACACCGCGGTGGCCCAGAAGAACATCCGCCGGCGGCCGAACAGATCGGCCGCCCGGCCGCCCAGCAGCAGGAATCCGCCATAGGCGACGGCATAGCCCGAGATGATCCATTGCAGTTGCTCGTTGCTGAGGCCCATGTCGTCCTGCATCTCGGGCAGAGCGACACCCATCAGCGAGACATCCATGGAATCCAGGAAGAGCTGCGCGCACAGCACCAGCAGTGCGAGGTTCTTGCGCGCACTCATTCCCGGCGTCGCCGCTAAGACTTCCGACTGCCGCTCCGCCATCTTCATCTGCCATTCCGTCTTGCAGACATCAGTCTGCACGCCAACAATGTGGCCGTAAACGTAGCAGTCAAATAATCTGTCGTCAAACTATATTGCTAACAACTTCGGGTGCAAAGAAGGAAAGACGGCCGGTGCCGCGCCACGGAGCGGACAGCTCCAGGCGCGGCACCG
>NZ_FMDK01000816.1 GCF_900091995.1 Streptomyces sp. MnatMP-M17 | reverse complement strand
TCTTCGCGGGGAGCGGAGTCGCCGACCGGATGGGCAGTGGAGGCTGGGAGGACCCGGACGCCGAGTCGACCTATGCGACCAAGGCGCTGGAGCGGGAGTTTCCCGCCTCCGAGCCGAATCTCCTGCTGCTTGTCGACAGCGGGAGCCGGAGCGTGGACGATCCCGCCGTGGTCGCCGAGGCCGAGCGCCTCACCGACCGGCTGGCGGCCGAGGAAGGTATCACCGGGGTCGGCTCCTACTGGCGGACCAAGGCGCCCGCGCTGCGCGCCGAGGACGGGCGGGAAGCGCTGATCGCGGCCCGGATCGAGGGTGACGAGAAGACGGCCGCCGCGGTGCTGGACCGGATAGCGCCCCAATTCCGCGGCGAGCGGGGATCGTTGGAGGTCTCGGTCGGCGGGCCGGTCGCCGTCCGGCACGAGATGCAGACCATCATCCAGGAGGATCTGCTGCGGGCCGAGCTGATCGCCCTGCCGGTGACGCTGGTGCTGCTGGTGATGGTGTTCGGCAGCGCGGTCGCCGCTCTGCTGCCGCTGGGGCTCGGCATTGTCGCCATCCTGGGGACGAACGCGGTGCTGCGCGGCATCACCGAGCTCACCGATGTCTCGGTCTTCGCGCAGAATCTCACCACGGCTCTCGGGCTCGGACTGGCCATCGACTACGCGTTGTTCATCGTGCGCCGGTTCCGCGAGGAGCTGGCCGAAGGGGCCGAGGTCCGTGCCGCGGTGGGCACCACACTGCGCACCGCCGGGCGCACGGTGCTGTTCTCGGCGCTGACCGTGGCGGTGTCGCTGGCCGCGATGCTGGTCTTCCCGCAGTACTTCCTGCGTTCCTTCGCCTATGCCGGGATCGCGGTGGTGGTACTGGCCGCGGCGGCGGCGCTGATACTGCTGCCGGCCGCGCTGATGCTGCTGGGCCACCGGGTCAACGCCCTGGACCTGCGGCGGCTGGTGCGGCGTCGCGGACGTACGCCCGCGCGGGCGCAGGGAGCCGGATGGGCGTGGACGGCGGCGCTGGTGATGCGCCGGGCGCCGGTCTTCGCGGTCGCCACGGCGGCCGGGCTCGTGCTGCTCGGACTGCCCTTCCTGGGAGCCAAGTTCGGCACGGCCGACCACCGTCAGCTTCCGTCGGGCGCCGAGTCCCGAGTGGTCCAGGAGAAGATACGGGACGGCTTCCCGGGCAGCCCCAGCGGCGGCCTGGAGATTCTTACCGAGGGCGCCTCCACACCCGCCGAGTTCGCCGACTACCGCAGCCGGATCGCCGCCCTCCCGGAGGTGGCGAGGGTCGACGGTCCCGTCATGGCCGGCGAGCACGGGTACTTCACGGTCCTGCCGAAGGGCGAGGCGGTGGGCGAGGAATCTCAGCAGCTTGTCCGGGAGATCCGTGCCGAACAGGCTCCGTTCGACACCTCGGTGACCGGTGCCGCGGCTGTGCTGGTCGACTCCAAGGACGCGATCGCGGACCGGCTGCCCTGGGCGGCGGGCATCATCGTCGTGGTGACGCTGTTGCTGGTCTTCCTGCTCACCGGCAGTGTGCTGATACCGATTCAGGCGGTCGTGCTCAACGCGCTGAGTCTGACGGCGATGTTCGGCGCGGTGGTCTGGGTCTTCCAGGACGGCCATCTGTCCGGACTGCTCGCCTTCACCTCCACCGGAGACATAGAGACGACTCTGCCGGTGCTGATGTTCTGTGTCGCCTTCGGGCTCTCCATGGACTACGGAGTCTTTCTGCTCTCCCGGATCAAGGAGGAGTACGACAGCAGCGGGAACCATGAGCAGGCGGTGGCTTTCGGACTCCGGCGCACAGGAGGGCTGATCACCGCGGCGGCGGTGATTCTCGCGCTGGTCATGGTGGCCATCGGTACCTCACGGGTGACCAATACGAAGATGCTGGGGCTCGGGATCGCGCTCGCGGTGATCATGGACGCGATGGTGGTACGCAGTCTGCTGGTTCCCGCGGTGATGAAGCTGACGGGGAAGGCGACCTGGTGGGCACCGGGACCGCTGCGCCGCTTCCATACCCGGTTCGGCCTGAGCGAGGGCGAGTCCATACCGGTGGCCGAGGCGGGCCCGAAGCCTTCTGTCAAGGGCGAGGACCGCGACCAGAACCGGGACCGGGACACGGCGGGCGTCTGAGCATCGGTCACGACGGGGGAACGGGGGAGTGAGCGGGGAAGCGCAGGGGGGAGGTCCCGTACCGACAATCGGTACGGGACCTCCCCGCCAGGCCCCTTCTCAACTCACGGTGTGCGCCGCTGCGGTCAGCCTCTGCTGCCTCTGTTGCCGGGGCGATTGGCCACCCAGGCACGGACGGTGTCCGCGTACCAGTAGGGCTTGCCGTTCTCCACATGGTCGGGCGGCGGAAGCAGTCCATGCTTGCGATAGGAGCGGACGGTGTCCGGTTGTACCCGGATATGCGCCGCGATCTCCTTGTAGGACCAGAGCCTTCTGTCCGTCATCTGTGGCACCTCCCTGCGCCCGCCGCAGGAAGGTCTGTCGACCGTCGGGGGAGCTGCGGCTGAGGCGCTGGCGATCACCCAGCCTGTGCCCAGTGAGCGACACAGAGTGATGGAGAAAGCGGAATTGTCGCTTCCCTGTGACGGAAGACCCGCGTAATGGAGATATGCGTGACGTTAATGGGATCTCTGTGACAGATATGACACATGCGACACATGTGTGTCCGGCACGGGCCCGGGACGGTGGTGGTCAGGCGCCGCAGCTTCGCAGGAAGCGGCGTGTGCGGGTGGCGATCGGGAACGGCTTGTCGGGCGGACACGGATACATGTCCTGCTCGACGATGGCGAAGAGATCGACATCCAGCCGCTGTGCCGCCGCCAGGACCGGCTCCAGCGCGGGCACGCCGCCCGGTGGTTCGCACATCACGCCGCGCCCGACGGCCGGCCCGAACGGCACCTCGTTCGCCACGACTTCGGCGAGGATCTCCGGATCCACCTGTTTGAGATGGAGATAGCCGATCCGCTCGCCGTAGGTCTCGATCAGCTTGACGCTGTCGCCGCCGCAGTAGGCGTAGTGCCCGGTGTCCAGACAGAGGGAGACCAGTTCGGGATCGGTGGCGTCGAGGAAACGGCTGACGTTCTCCTCGCTGTCGACATGGGTGTCGGCGTGCGGATGGACGACGATGCGCAGTCCGTACCGCTCACGGACCTCTCGGCCCAGGCGCTCGGTCTGAGTGGTCAGATCGCGCCACTGTGCGGCGGTGAGGGTGCGGTCCTCCAGCACCTCGCCGGTCTTGTCGTCGCGCCAGAAGGAGGGAATGACGACCAGATGGTCCGCACCCATCGCCTGGGTGAGCGCGGCGATGTCCGCGACATGCGCCCAGGTCTGCTCCCAGACGGCGGGCCCGTGGTGCAGCCCGGTGAAGACGGTCCCGGCGGAGACCTTCAGTCCGCGCCGGGCGGTCTCCTCGGCCAGCCGGGCGGGATCGGTCGGGAGATAGCCGTAAGGGCCGAGTTCGATCCACTCGTAGCCCGCCTCGGCGACCTCGTCGAGGAAGCGCCGCCAGGGGACCTGCCATGGATCATCGGGAAACCACACGCCCCAGGAGTCGGGGGCCGACCCGACCCGGATGCGGTTCAGCGTGGGCACGGAGGAGGTCATACCGGTCAGCTTTCCGGCCGCGCCGAAAGAGTGTCAAGGCTTCGTCCGAATGTAAGGACAAAACGTTGACAGGTCCCGGGTGGAGCATTACACCTGGGGTGGGCCGCAGACGCCCGCAGACCCGGTCATGGCCGCCGAACCGAAGGGACCGCGTATGACCGCGCCGTACGACGTGATCACCATGGGCCGGATCGGTGTCGACCTCTATCCGCTGCGGACCGGGGTCCCGCTGGCCCAGGTGGAGACCTTCGGGAAGTTCCTCGGCGGCTCCGCGACCAATGTCGCGGTCGCCTCGGCCCGTCTCGGCCGGCGTGCCGCCGTCATCACCCGCACCGGACGGGACGCCTTCGGGGACTATCTCCACCAGGCGCTGAGGGAGTTCGAGGTCGACGACCGCTGGGTGACGGCGGTCGACCGCTATCCGACCCCGGTCACCTTCTGCGAGGTCTTTCCGCCGGACGACTTCCCGCTCTACTTCTACCGGCTGCCCAAGGCGCCCGATCTGGAGATCCACCCGCATGAACTGGATCTGGACGCGATCGGCGCGGCCAGGATCTTCTGGATGACCGGCACCGGACTGTGCGCGGAGCCCAGCCGTACGGCGACGCTCACCGCGCTGGAGTCACGCGCCGGATCCGGGATCACCGTCTTCGACCTCGACTGGCGGCCGATGTTCTGGCCGACGGACGCCGAAGGCCGGGCCGGGGGCACAGTACCGGCCGATCCAGCAGAGTCGGCCGGCCCGCGTGAGCTGTACACCAGGGCCCTGCGGTCAGCCACGGTCGCCGTCGGCAATCTGGACGAGTGCGAGGTGGCCGTCGGGGAGCGCGATCCGGAGGCCGCCGCACGGGCGCTGCTCGCGGCCGGGCCCGAGCTGGCCGTCGTCAAACAGGGACCCAAGGGCGTGCTCGCCGTCCATCGCGACGGCACCCGGGCCGAGGTGCCGCCCGTCCCGGTGGAGGTCGTCAACGGCCTCGGCGCCGGGGACGCGTTCGGCGGCGCCCTCTGCCATGGACTGCTCGCGGGCTGGGAGTTGGAGCGCGTCATGAGGTACGCCAATGCGGCGGGCGCCATCGTCGCGGCGCGGCTCGCCTGTTCGTCCGCGATGCCGTACGAGCGTGAGGTCGCCCAGGTGCTCGCGGGCGGCCCGGTCCCGGCGCAGGATCCGGCCGCGGCTCCGCCGCCGGACAGCGGGCCGCCC
>NZ_FMDK01000125.1 GCF_900091995.1 Streptomyces sp. MnatMP-M17 | reverse complement strand
CCTGCCGGAGTCTGACGCGCTGGCCAGGCGGCGCCGGTTCGTGGAGATGCTGGACGCGGGTGTGTTCCGTGATCTTGGGGACCCGGAAGTGATGGCCGGCGCGTATTCCACCCAACAGGTGAAAGAAGGCCGGATTCACGCAATTCGGTGTGATGCGCCGTAAGACTCTGTGTCTCCGGAGGAGACAGGACGACATGGCGCTCATCTGCCCACACTGCAAGGCCGCGGAGGCCATCGCCTACGTGGAGAACGAGGACGGAAAGACCCTTTTTCCCTGCCTCGCCTGCGAACTGCCGCCGGGCCCCGGACCTACGAACACGACGTCGTGCGTTACGGCGCCCTGCGCCACACAGGGCTGTGGCGGAGAGATCGAGGACCACTATCGGTACGGGGCCGCCGGCCGCGTACTCGCGGTGTATCGCCAGGCATGCGGGCAGTGCGGGTCATCCAGGACAGGAGGCGGCGATGCCGCAGATCCAAGAAGTCGTGCCATGCCCCAGCCCCGACTGTGACGGATCACGATCCGTGGGAAGCAGCCCTTGCCACAAGTGCGGGAACTAGCAAGGTGAGCCGTGGTCGCACAACGGCCAGGGCTCCTCGACAACGCCTGGACGGCGCCTCCGTGGGGTGCCGTCCTTTGGCGGGTGGTCAGGCTCGTGCCGGGTGCGGGTGCGGGTGCGGGTGCGGGTGCGGGGCCGGGTGCGGTGGGGGCTGAGGTGGCTCCGTAGCCGTACCGCGCGTCATGCAGTGGGCGACGGACGTGACGTTCCCGGTGCCGCCGACGAGCGGGAGGATCGCCTCGGCCGTGGCGCGGTTCTTGTCCGTGTAGGCCGGTTCTGCGGGTGGTGTTCGTGCCATGGCGCGGGTCTTTCAGCTGGTGCGGGCGGCCTTCAGCGCGGTGCGCAAGTGGCCCTGGGAGTCGGCGAGGAGCGCGGCGGCGGTGGGGCCGTCGACGGAGCCGAGGATGGTGAGGATCGCGTTCTTCACCTCGCCGTCGGTGGCGGCGAGCGCGGTCTCGATGCGCTCGTCGGAGGCGCCGGTGGCGAGCGAGACGATACGGCGGGAGCGTGCGCGCAGCTTCTCGTTGGAGGCGCGGACGTCGACCATGAGGTTCCCGTAGGTCTTGCCGAGCCGGATCATGGTGATCGTCGAGAGCATGTTGAGGACAAGCTTCTGTGCCGTACCGGCCTTGAGGCGGGTGGAGCCGGTGATCAGCTCCGGACCGACGACGACCTCGATGCCGTGCTCGGCGGCGGCGGCGAGCGCGCTGCCCGCGTTGCAGGAGAGACCGATGGTGAGCGCGCCGAGGGAGCGGGCGTGTTCGACCGCGCCGATCGCGTACGGAGTGCGGCCGGAGGCGGAGATGCCGACGACCGTGTCGGTGGCGGTGAGCTTGGTGGCGGTGAGGTCGGCGGCGGCCAGTTCCTTGGAGTCCTCGGCGCCTTCCACGGAGGTGACCATGGCGCCGGGACCGCCCGCGATCAAGCCTATGACCTCGTCCGCGTCGGTGTTGAAGGTGGGCGGGCACTCGCTGGCGTCGAGGACGCCGAGGCGTCCTGCCGTACCGGCGCCCGCGTAGATCAGCCGGCCGCCGCGGGCCATGCGCTCGGCGATGGCGTCGATGGCGGCGGCGATCAGGGGGAGCTGGGCGGCGACGGCGGCCGGGACGGTGGTGTCCTCGCCGTTCATGAGCCGGGCGATGTCGAGAGTGGGCAGTGTGTCGATCTCCGCCAGCTCGGGACGGAAGGCCTCGGTGGTGAGGGTGTCGAGCTGCGCGCGGAGTTCGCCGTACTGGCCGTGCCGGCCGTGCTGGTCCTGCTGGGAGGTCATCAGGGAACTGCTCTTTCTGCGTGGTGAGAGTGTCCGGGTGCGGGTGCCCTTGCGAGTCGCCGTGTGGGCTGGTCAGCGGCTTGTGCTGCGCGGGCTGTGCCGGTGCGCGAGCGCCTCGTACGACGCGGAGAGCGCGGGCGCCGCCGTCTCGTACGTACGCTGGGCGACGCCTATGAACAGGCAGTCGACCACCAGGAGCTGGCTCGTACGGCTGGACATGGCGGCCGGGCGCAGCTCGCTCTCCCGGGCGGTGGAGGTCGTCAGCACGTGGTCGGCGTACTGCGAGACGGGACCGTCCGGGCGGCCGGTGATCGCGACCGTCGTCGCGCCGTGGTCGAAGGCGGCACGGAGCGGTTCGATGACATCGCCGGTGGAGCCGGAGTGGGTGATCGCGATGGCCACGTCGCCGGAGCGGAGCTGGACGGCGTTGGTGACGGCGAGATGCGGGTCCGAGTGGGCGTGGGCGATCAGACCGATACGCAGCAGCTTCTGCGCGAGGTCCATGCCGACGAGGGAGGAGGCGCCGACGCCGTAGATGTCGATGCGCCGGGCCGCCGCCGCTGCTGTGACGACGGCGCCGAGCTGGACGGTGTCGAGCGCGGCGGCGGTGTCGGCGAGAGTCTGCTGTTCGTCGTAGGCGAGCTTGGCGACGACGTCGGCGATCGGATCGTCCACGGCTATGTCGGCCGTGACGGCCGGCGCGCGGCCGGACTGCTGCTGGGCGGCGAGGCCGGCGAGGGCGAGGCGCAGATCGCGGTAGCCGGGATAGCCGAGGAGCCGGGCGGTGCGGACGACGGTGGCCTCGCTCGTGCCGGTCAGCTCGGCGAGACCGGTGACCGTGAGCGCGGCGCAGCCGGCCGGATCGCCCGCCACGGCCTCGGCGACGAGCTGCATGGAGCGGGTCATCGTGGGCGCGAGCGTCCGTACCTTGGCGGCGAGCGCGGCGGGTGCGGGTGGGGGCTCGACGCTGAAAATTTCCTTCACATCTTGGGTCACCTTTGAAAGATATTTTCGGATTTGGCCGGTCGTCAAGCCCCGGTTATCCGTGACAATGGCGGAATGAGCGACCCCGACATCGAAGTGGATCCGCTGGAGCGCGTGCTGCACTCCGCGCGTGCGCTGGTGCTGGCCGATCTGATCGCGGGCGATGTGGCGCGCGCCGAGGTCGTGTCCCTGGTGGAGGAGTCGGTGTCGCACCGGCGCTGGTGGGTCGAGCAGTGGCCCGAGGGTGCCGCGTATGTGGCGGGACTGGTCGCCCAGGACGTGCAGGACGCGCTGATGGAACGGTACGGCCGCTGGCCGCTCTGTCCAGTCTGCGCGGAGACCGAGGGTGTGGAGACCGACGGCGTGGAGTCCGAGCCGCACGCCCTGGACGTGGAACCGGAGCTGGGGCCCGATCCGCACTGGGTCTGCGGGAAGGCGGGCGTGGTGATCGCGGCGGTGGGATCGCTGGGATCGGTGCTCGGGCCGCCGGATGACTCGGACGGCCCCGGCGGTTCGGGTGACTCAGGTGGGCCCGGCGGGCCAGGTGGCCCAGGCGCCTCCGGCGAGTCGGGCGCCTCGTGACCGTCTACATAGATCCGCCGACCTGGCCGGGACACGGCCGTATGTGGTCCCACCTGGTCAGCGACGTCTCGTTCGACGAACTCCACACCTTCGCGGCCACGGTCGGCTGCCCGCGCCGCGCCTTCGAACGCGACCACTACGACGTCCCGTCGGACCGTTACGGCGACGTGGTACGCGCGGGCGCGGTGGAGATCGGCTCCAAGGAACTCGTACGCAGACTCACAGAGGCGGGGCTGAGGCGCCCCAAGGGCCGCCCGGCCCCGCCGATGCCGACGCCTCGGACGCCCTAGTTCGCGTCTGCCGGAGCCGTTGCCTCGGCCGGAGCCGTTGCCTCGGCCGGAGCCGTTGTCCCGGCGAGTCCGACCGCGGTCGCTTCGAGAAGGAAGCCGAGTTTCGGCGCGAAGTCGAGGGCGACATGGCCCCAGCGCGGTACCTGCTCGTACAGGGCGGCGAGCGTCGGAGTCGGGTGTGACACCTGCCAGAGGCCGGCCGCGAGCATGAGTGCCGTGGCCAGCAGGCCCTCGATCTGCTCGACCGTCATGCTGCTCGCGCGATCCAGTGTGCTCGCGATCTCGTCGTGAGCGGCGAAGGAATTGGTCTTGTAGCGGCGGGCCCGTTCGATGTCGACGTCGCCTTCGAGGGACAGCGGGACATGCGTCAACAGGTCGCAGAAGACAGGCAGCGAGGCGAGAGTCCCGGCGACCACCGCCGCGATCTGCCTGGGCCCGAGCCCGGTGCGATCGCCGACCTCGTCCTCGATCGCGTCGCGCCACCGGCCCCAGCCGCGCTCGGCCAGTTCGAGGAGCAGCTCCTCCTTGCTGGCGTAGTAGCGCCGTACGCCGGTGCGGTGCAGGCCCGCGCGTTCGGTGACCGGCGCCAGAGTGATGTGCCGCACGCCGCCGAGCTCCAGGGCGAGCGCCTCGGCCGCTGCCAGCAGGTCTTCGGAGCGACGTGTCTTGTCCTCGATCGATCGGGCTCTGCGGTGCATACCGAAACTCTAACGCTCGCGAGGTGCGCTACTCCGCCGCTCATGCTACGTTCGCCGCACGCCTTAACGCATCATGAGGTGCGTTAAGGCGTTCGGATGAGCGCGAAAGAAGAGGAATGATCATGAAAGCTGTTCACGTCACACGATTCGGCGACCCGAGTGTGCTGGGCGTCGTAGATCTGCCCGATCCGGAACCCGGGCCCGGGCAGGTCGCGATCGACGTCACCCACGCGGCTGTCGGGCTCATCGACGTCTTCTTCCGCCAAGGGCTGTTCAAGGACCGGGAGGGACTGCCTCAGCCGCCGTTCGTTCCCGGTCTTGAGGTCGCGGGCACCGTACGCGCGCTCGGCGACGGCGTAACCGGCTTCGCGGTCGGCGAGAAGGTGGTGACGCTCTCCGCCACCGGCACGGGAGGGTATGCCTCGGTGCTCATCAGCGACCAGGCCTTCGTCATATCCACGGAGGGCTACGGCATCGATCCCGCCCTCGCTGCCGCGGTCGTCCCCAATGCGGCGATGGCCCACCTCGCGCTCACCGGCGTCGCCCGCATGACCGCAGGGGAGAGCATCCTCGTCCACGGCGCCCTGGGCGGTTTCGCATCCGCTTTTCCCGGCATCGCGCGGCAACTCGGTGCGTCACGGGTGGTCGGTTCGGTCCGTACGAGCAAGCTGGAGGCGGCCTCCGCCACCAGACTGCCGTACGACGAGATCGTCGACTCCGCCGAGTTGCCCGACGCCCTCCACGGCCAGACGTTCGACGTCATCATCGATCCGGTGGGCGGCGCGGTCCGCACCCGGAGCCTTGATCTGCTGGCACCGTCCGGCCGTCTCCTGCTGGTCGGCAACGCCGGTGGCGACTGGGGCAACGTCGTCGACAGCAACCGGCTCTGGTTGAGCAGTGCCACCGTCTCCGGCTTCTCGGCGGGCTCCTACGTCCCGACGCACATGGAGGAACTCCGGCCCGCGGCCGAGGCCGCGCTGAGGGCGGTCGCGGACGGCCTGGCCGAGACCGAGGTCGACGTACTCCCGCTGGCCGACGCCGTGACCGCGCACGAGCGGATGGAGACCCGCTCGCTCAACGGCCGCATTGTTCTCACACCTTGAGCGACGACACACCTTGAGCGACGACTTCATGCCTCGACGGACGACGCCTCGGCCGCGGACGGCTGAGGTGTGGGCGAGCCCGTCACCGTGGGCGAGCCCGCTACCACTCGGCTGGTCGCCTTGTGGTGGAAGCGCAGGGATACGGCCGTCAGCGCGATCGCGACCACCGCCATCGCCGCGCCCGCCCAGGCCGTCGAGGCGAAGCCGAGGTCCGCGTCGATGACCGTGCCGCCGAGCCAAGGGCCGCCGGTGTTGCCCAGGTTGAAGGCGGCCGTGGTGGTGGCGCCCGCGAGGGTGGGGGCCGCGGCGGCGATGTTGAACATACGGGCGTTCAGGGCCGGTGCCGTGTAGAACGCCGAGACGCCGAGGAGGAAGGTCAGCGTGACCACGGCGACCGGATTCGACGCGGTGAGCGCCATCAGGACCAGCAGCACCGTCGAGGCGGTGATACCGCTGAGCATCACACCGAAGAGATGCGCGTCCGCGTACCGGCCGCCCAGCGCCGTACCCACCAGCGCGCCGACGCCGAAGAGCCCGAGCACACTCGGCACCCAGCCGCTGTCCAGCCCGGCCACATCCGTGAGCAGCGGCGCGAGATACGAGAACGCGCAGAAGACACCGCCCGCCGAGAGCGCGGTGACGGTGATGGAGAG
Organism: Streptomyces sp. MnatMP-M17; assembly: GCF_900091995.1. Taxonomy (GTDB): domain Bacteria; phylum Actinomycetota; class Actinomycetes; order Streptomycetales; family Streptomycetaceae; genus Streptomyces. The sequence goes on along the minus strand of NZ_FMDK01000125.1, from coordinate 4,616 downwards.
CCAGACCTGACGGTCGCGGTAGATGGTCAGCTCCCGCTTGAGCCGCGGCCTCTCGGCCGGTACCGGGATACGCGGGATCAGCGTCATGACACCGACCAGGGCGACCGCCGAGGCCGCGCCGACGGCCCAGAACGCCGAGCGCCAGCCCAGGCGTTCGCCGAGGAACGCGCCGGCCGGTACGCCGAGTACGTTGGCGATGGACAGGCCGCCGATCATCACGGCCATGGCGCGGGCGCGCGCGTCGAGCGGGACCATCGCGATGGCGACGGCCGCGCCGACCGCCCAGAATCCGGCGCACGCGAAGGCGCTGACCACCCGGGACGCGAAGAGCACCTCGTACGTCGGCGCCAGCGCGCCCGCGACCTGGCCGAGGCCGAAGACGGAGATCAGGGCGATGAGCGTGGTACGGCGAGGCAGCCGCAGGGTCGCCACGGCGAGCAGCGGAGCGCCGATCACCATGCCGATCGCGAAGGCGGATATGAGGAGTCCGGCGGTGGGGATGGATACGTTCATGTCGTCGGCGAGCGGCGGCAGCAGGCCGGAGAGCATGAACTCACTGGTGCCGAGGGCGAAGACCGCGAGGCCGAGGATGTAGACGGCGAGCGGCATACCGGGGCGTCGGGCGGTGGAGTCGGGCACGACAGGTGCTAACGCGGGTATCGGACGTTACATTCCCGCCCGTATTCCTGCCCGCGTACTTCCCGTCCGCGTACCTTCCCAGCCCGCACTCACGCCCGAAGCGCCGCCAGTTCGGTGGCGAGGTTGTGGCGAGCGCGGTGCTCCCATTCCCGTACGCCGTAGGGAGTACGGAACAGGCCCGGCAGCGCGAGCAGTTGCTCCAGTACGGCCGCCCGGCCCGCGCGGAAGTCCGCGTCCGGGACGAATCCGTACTCCTCCCGGACCGCGGCCTGGTACGCGGCGTACGCGTCCGGCGCCGAGGCCAGGATCGCGAGGTCGGCGTCGCAGAGGACGGCGCCGTTGCGGTCGTCCGGCCCGGCGGCATGGGTGGTGGTGAGACGGACGAGCCGGGCGACCTCGCGCGTACGGTCGTCGCTCAAACCTGCCTCGGGCAGGGCGCGTTCGGCGAGACGGGCGGAGCGCTCCTCGTTCTCGGAGCGGTCGGGACGGTACACGGCGTCGTGGAACCAGGCGGCGAGGCGTACGACGTCCGGGTCGTCGGCGTACTCGGCGAGTGTGTCGATGTGGTCGAGGACGGCGAGCAGATGAGCGGTGGTGTGGTAGCGGCGCTGAGGCTCGGCCCAGCGGGCGAGGAGGTCGTCGGCGTATACGTACGGGTCGTCCAGGCTGTCACTCAGGGCGAGGAGCGTGGTGGCGAAGCGACTGCGCGGATCGCGGAGGTCGCGGGGATCAGAGGCGGCGGGCATGGGACGACCATAGGGCCGGGCCCGGAACGGATTCGTCCCGGGCCCGGCCGCCCGTGCAGTGCTCGTACACAGCGGGCTCCACAGCCGCTACGACGCCTTGAAGCCGCGCAGCCGCAGCGAGTTGCCCACCACGAAGACCGACGAGAAGGCCATGGCGGCCCCGGCGATCATCGGGTTCAGCAGCCCGGCGGCGGCGAGCGGGATGGCGGCCACGTTGTAGGCGAAGGCCCAGAAGAGATTGACGCGGATGGTGGTGAGGGTACGGCGGGCCAGCCGGATCGCGTCGGCGGTCGCGCGCAGGTCGCCGCGGACGAGAGTGAGATCGCCGGCCTCTATCGCGGCGTCGGTGCCGGTGCCCATGGCGAGGCCGAGGTCGGCCTGGGCGAGCGCCGCGGCGTCGTTGACGCCGTCGCCGACCATGGCGACGGAACGGCCCTCCGCCTGGAGCTTCTTGATGACGTCGACCTTGTCCTCGGGCATGACCTCGGCGATGACCTGGTCCGGATCGATACCGACCTCGGCGGCGACGGAGGCGGCGACGGCCTTGTTGTCGCCGGTGAGCAGGATCGGTGTCAGACCGAGGGCACGGAGACGGCGTACGGCTTCGGGGCTGGTCTCCTTGACGGCGTCGGCGACTTCGAGGACGGCGCGTGCCTCACCGTCCCACGCCACCGCGATGGCGGTGCGGCCCGCCGCCTCGGCCTCGGCCCTCCTGCGCTCCAGGTCGGCCGGGAGACGGATCTCCCGGTCGGCGAGGAGCTGGGCGCGGCCGACGAGGACGGTGTGGCCGTCGACACTGCCCTGGACGCCGAGGCCTGGGACGTTGGTGAAGTCCTCCGGGACAGGGAGGCTGCCTGTGCGTTCGACGGCGCCCGCGGCGACGGCGCGGGCGACGGGATGCTCGGAGGCGTGCTCCAGGGCGCCGGCGAGACGCAGCACCTCGGCTTCGTCGGTGGTCGGGGCCGTATGCGTGGCCAGCAGCGTCATCTTCCCGGTGGTGACCGTGCCGGTCTTGTCGAGGACGATCGTGTCGGCGCGGCGAGTCGATTCGAGGACCTCCGGGCCCTTGATCAGGATGCCGAGCTGCGCGCCGCGTCCGGTGCCGACCAGAAGGGCGGTCGGTGTGGCCAGGCCCAGGGCGCACGGGCAGGCGATGATCAGTACGGCGACGGCGGCGGTGAAGGCGGCCGTCAGCCCGGAGCCGCTGCCGAGCCAGACGGCGAGCGTGGCCAGCGCGAGGCCGATGACGACAGGGACGAAGACGGCGGAGATACGGTCGGCGAGCCGCTGGGCGGCGGCCTTGCCGTTCTGCGCGTCCTCCACCAGCCGGGCCATCCGGGCGAGCTGGGTGTCCGCGCCGATACGGGTGGCTTCGACCACGAGCCGGCCGCCCGCGTTGAGCGTGGCGCCGGTCACCGTGTCGCCGACGGACACCTCGACGGGCACGGACTCGCCCGTGAGCATCGACGCGTCGATGGCGGAGGAGCCTTCCACGACGGTGCCGTCCGTCGCGATCTTCTCGCCGGGCCGTACGAGGAAACGGTCGCCGAGCCGGAGCCGGGCCGTGGGCACGGTGGTCTCACGGCCGTCCCGCAGGACGGTGACCTCCTTGGCGCCGAGCTCCAGCAGCGCCCGCAGGGCCGCGCCGGCCTTCCGCTTGGAGCGCGCCTCGAAGTAGCGCCCGGCGAGGATGAAGGCGGTCACGCCGGCCGCGGCTTCGAGGTAGATGTTCCCGGTGCCGTCGGTGCGGCTGATGGTCAGCTCGAAGGGATGAGTCATCCCGGGCATGCCCGCCATACCGAAGAACAGCGCCCACAGCGACCACAGGAATGCGGCCGACGTGCCGACCGAGATGAGCGTGTCCATGGTGGCGGCGCCGTGGCGGGCATTGGTGAAGGCGGCGCGGTGGAAGGGCCAGCCGGCGTAGGTGACGACCGGCGCGGCGAGAGTGAGGGAGAGCCACTGCCAGTAGTCGAACTGGAGGGCAGGGATCATGGCCATCGCGACGACCGGTACGGAGAGGACGACGGCGGTGATCAGCCGCTCGCGCAGGGAGCGCAGCTCGGCGTCCTTGGCGGCGTCTTCGGCGGTCTGCGGGCGGTGGCCGCCAGGCGTGGGTTCCGTAGGGGCCGGTTCCGCTGCCGCGGGCGCGGGTTCCCGTGCCGTATAGCCGGTGGCTTCGACGGTGGCGATCAGGTCCTGTACGGCGATGTCCGCACCGCGGTAGGAGACCTTGGCCTTCTCGGTGGCGTAGTTGACGGTGGCCGCGACACCGTCCATGCGGTTGAGCTTCTTCTCGATACGGGCGGCACAGGAGGCGCAGGTCATACCGCCGATGGTGAGCTCGACTTCGGCGGGTGCGCCGGTGGTTCCGGCGAGGCTCATTGCTGACGGCTCCTTGGTGGTCGACCGGTAGGGCACATGATACTCATCGTACCCCCTGGGGGTATTGCTATCTCCAGGTATACCTCCCGCCCGCATGGAGTTCAAGGTACCCATGGGGGGTATCTTCCGGGGCGTCTGCCGAACAGCTCCGGACGTCCGTCCCGAGGTGCGGCCGAGGTGCGGCCATGTTGCGGCAGTGATTCACGGTACGGGTGCGCCGGTGCGCCGGGCTCTCGCTCCCCTTAGGCTGGACATTGGACTAGACCTATAGCCCGACATCCTCCCCGATGAATGAGGTCTCATGAGCAAGCGTGCAGTCCTGGAGGTGATCGCCCTCGATGCGGAGGACGCGGTCGCAGCCCGGAGCGGAGGTGCGGACCGCCTCGAACTCGTCACCGACATGGCGGCGGACGGGCTGACTCCGCCCCGCGAGACCTTCGCGGAGATCCGTGCCGCGGTCGACATCCCGCTCCGGGTGATGCTGCGGCTGGCCGACGGCTTCACGGTGGGCGAACCGGGCGGGCCGGGCGATGTGGACGCGCTGGTGGCGGCGGCGCGCGGACTGCGGGCGGAGGGAGCGGAGGAGTTCGTCTTCGGCTTCCTGGACGCGGACGGCATGCCGGATCTGGCGACGGTGGAGCGGCTGCTCGCGGAGCTGGACGGCTGCCGCTGGACCTTCCACCGGGCGATCGACCGTGCGGCGGACCGGGACGCGCTGCGCAAGCAGCTCGCGGACCTGCCGGGCCTGGACACATACCTCACCGCCGGTTCGGCCGCGGGCGTGGACCAGGGCCTGCCCACCCTCCTCGCCGAGGCAGGCGCCGCCGGCCGCGGCGAGGAGGGCTA
>NZ_FMDK01000942.1 GCF_900091995.1 Streptomyces sp. MnatMP-M17 | reverse complement strand
CCCGCCTCGACGCCCGCTTCGGCGTCGGCATCGGCTTCCGCGTCGGCATTGGCTTCCGCCTCGGCTTCGCTGTCGGCCCGGGCCCGTACCTGGGCCACGGCTTCCGCGTCGGAGCCGGCTTCGTCCGGAGCACCGGCGGCCGTACGCTCCGCCGTCGCCCGCTCCTCCGCCGCGGCCTTGATGGCCCGCCACGCGGACTCCGCCGCCTGCTGCTCCGCCTCCTTCTTGCTGCGGCCGGTGCCGGTGCCGTACGAGACACCACCGACGCGGGCGGCAGCAGTGAAGGTCTTCTCGTGATCGGGACCCGTTTCCGTGACGAGATACTCGGGAACACCGAGACTCTCCGCCGCGGTCAGCTCCTGGAGACTGGTCTTCCAGTCCAGGCCGGCCCCGAGGTTGGAGGACTTCTCGATCAGCGGATCGAAGAGCCGGTGCACCAGCTCGGACGCCGCGTCGAGGCCCTGGTCGAGATAGACCGCGCCGATCACCGCTTCAAGGGTGTCGGCGAGGATGGACGCCTTGTCCCGGCCGCCCGTGCCCTCTTCACCACGGCCGAGCCGGATGAAGGAGCCGAGTTCGAGGCCGCGGCCCACTTCCGCCAGTGCGCGTGAGTTGACCACCGCGGCCCGCAATTTGGCCAGTTGGCCTTCAGGCAGATCCGGGTGGGTGCGGTACAGCGTGTCCGTGACCACCAGTCCGAGCACCGAATCCCCGAGGAATTCGAGCCGCTCGTTGGTGGGCAGACCGCCGTTCTCGTACGCGTACGAACGGTGGGTCAGCGCACGCACCAGAAGGGCGGTCTCGAGCTGATACCCGAGCCGCCCTTCCAGAAGCGTGTGGGACGAGGCCGAACTGCCATTGTCTGGCTGCTTCTTGTCAGGGGACAGTTCAGACATCGAGCCTCTCACCAGCCGCTCAGACCTCGAGGACCTGGCGCTTGTTATAGGTGCCGCAGCTCGGGCACGCGATGTGCTGAAGCTTCGGCTCCTGGCAGCGCTCGCACGCAACCAGGGTGGGGACCGCAGCCTTCCACTGCGACCGGCGGTGGCGCGTGTTGCTGCGCGACATCTTCCGCTTCGGAACAGCCACGGCTACTTCTCCTGCTTCTCGTCGACGCCCGCATCGGCGCCGCCCATGTTGTCCTTCTCGCCGTCCTTGACGGTCTCGGCGAGTCCCTGCAGTGCCGCCCAACGGATGTCGACGGCGTCATGGTGGTGGCCCGGATCCCCGTCCAGCCTGATGCCGCATTCGGCACACAGACCGGCGCAGTTCTCCCGGCACACCGGCTGCATCGGCAGTGCGAGCACCACCGCGTCACGCAGCACGGGTTCGAGGTCGAACAGTCCGTCCTCGATGAAGAGCCTGTCCTCGTCGTCCTCGTCCACATCCGGCTCCGCGCGCAGGCGGCCCCGGTCGTCGGCGTCGTGGTACGAGAACAGCTCCTGAAAGTCCGCCGTCACCTCTTGGCGCAACGGCTCCAGACACCTTACGCACTCGCCCTCGGCCATGGCACGGGAGGTGCCCGTGACGAGCACTCCCTCCATGACCGATTCGAGGCGGAGGTCCAGCTCCACCGGAGCGCCCTCGGGTGCTCCGATCACCCCCGCGATACCGAGGTCCTTGGGGGCGGGCACCGGGCGGGTCAGCCTCTGGAGCGCACCAGGGCGCCGCCCCAGCTCGTGTGTGTCGAACACGAGGGGGTTGCGGTGGTCGAGACGCGCGTTCAGGGCTTTTCCCGCTTTCGGATCGTGTGGGGGCCGCTACCGTCGCGGAAGCGGACCGGGCAGCCGGGCCCGCAGACATACGCGCTTACACGCATACACGCGGCCGAAGAGCCAGGGTACTGGACCGGCCGCCATAGGCCCAATCCGGTGCGTTCCGGCCCGTACGGTCCGCCGGAGTCAACGGCCCTGTTCGTAGCGGCGGAGCTGATCCATGTCGATCATGCTGGTGTCGAAGAGGCTGGTCTCGTCGAGGGCGCTCTGCGGCTCAGGAGCCGCGGGCAGTGCGGGCAGCGCCGGGAGCTGGGCCTGAGGCGCGGCGGGCTGCTGCCAGCCGTAGTTCGGGTCGTATCCCTGGTTCTGCACCTGGCCGTAGTCCTGCTGCTGGTACGCGTACGGGTCCTGCTGATAGGCGTACGCGTCCTGCTGCTGGTAGCCGCCGTAACCGCCGTCGGCGGCGTACACCGGCTCCTGGTAGCCGGTCGCGGCGTACGCGTCGGCGGGCTGGGCGTAGACAGGCGCGGGTACGGGAGCGGCATCGGTGTACGACGGCTCGGGATCGGTGTACGACGGCTGCTGGGCCGGTACGGGCGGCGCGGCCGTGGCGCGTGGTGTCTCCGCGAGGTCCGCCAGATAGTCCGCGTCGCTGGTGCGTCCCTGCGGTCCCGCCGCGTCCTGGGCCGCCATGTGCGCGCCGAGATCGTCCGAGGCGATACGGCCGTGGAGCTTCTGCCGGCCGCGTCCGACGGCTTCGAGAGTCTTGGACAGTACGGCCTCGAAGGCGCCGAGCTTGGCGTCCACATAGTCGTCGGCACGCCGGATCAGGGTGTCGGGATCGGCGCTGTACTCGGGTGCGTCGTCGGCGTCGTCCGCCTCGCCCGTGCCGTATCCGTGGTCGTCCGCGCCGTGCCCGCGGCCGAGCAGCTTCTCCCTGCCGCGGTCGACGGAGCCGATGGTCTTGGTGAGGACGACCTCGAAGTTGGCAAGCTTGGAGTCGACGTAGTCGTCCGCCTCGGCGCGGATCTCCTCGGCCTCCCTGCGGGCCTCGTCGAGGATACGGGCGGCCTCGTCCTGGGACTGGCGGGCGACGGCGGTGTCGGAGATCAGCGCGGTGCGCTGGGCGTGGGCCGCCGCGATGATGCGGTCGGCCTCCTGCCGGGCCTGCTCGGCGAGCTGTTCATGGCCGCCGAGCAGCTCCTGGGCCTGCGCCAGCGAGCCGGGCAGCGCCTCCCGTACCTCTTCGAGCATCGCGAGCAGCTCGGCGCGGTTCACCACGCAGGACGCCGACATGGGCATGGAGCGGGCACTGCCCACCGTGTCGACGATCTCGTCGAGCTTCTTCTGCACGTCCACCGGTGCTCGCCACTCTCTCAGACTGGTTGGAAGACGGACGCAACGACTGTAAGGCCACCGCGAGCCCGTCCGACACCGGATGACGGACAGTCGGTGCGTCAGCGCTTGCCGAGGCGTTCCATCAAAGCCGTGTGGACGGCCGGAGGCAGCAGATGGGAGACGTCTCCGCCCCAGGTCGCGACCTCTTTGACCAGGGAGGACGAGAGGAAGCTGTAGGTGGGATTGGTGGGCACGAACAAGGTCTCGACGCCCGAGAGGCCATTGTTCATCTGGGCCATCTGCAGCTCGTAGTCGAAGTCGCTGACGGCCCGCAGGCCCTTCACGATCGCGGGGATGTCGCGCTCCTTGCAGAAGTCGACCAGCAGACCGTGGAAGGACTCGACCTCGACATTGCCGAACTCGGCGGTGACCTCGCGGATCAGAGCGATCCGCTCCTCGATCGTGAACAGTCCCTTTTTGGACTGGTTGATCATCACCGCGACATGTACGACGTCGTACAGCTTGGAGGCGCGGGCGATGATGTCGAGATGTCCATTGGTGATGGGGTCGAAGGACCCCGGACAGACGGCGCGGCGCAACTGAACTCCCTCGCTCTCCGGTCCGGTCATGGTGCGTCTTCGCACGTAGAGGCGGCGCGACCGTACCAAAGCGTTCCCTCGCCGTAGCGACGGGACCGCAGTGGCGCGAAACCCTCCGGCCAGCCGAACTCCCCACCCCGGGTGCTGCGTTCCACGGTGGCGACGGCATCGCCGCTGAGCCAGCCCTTCGTCCGTAGTGTGAGCAGAATCTCCCGAAGATCGTCATCCGTGACGGCATAGGGCGGATCGAGAAACACCAGGTCGTACGGCGTGTCCGGGACCGGGCCCCGCACGATCTGCTCGGCCTTGCCCGGCCGGACCTCCGCGCCGGGCAGGCCGAGCGCGGCGACATTCTCGCGGACGGTACGGACGGCGCGGCTGTCGGACTCGACCAGCAGGGCGTGTGCGGCGCCGCGCGAGAGCGCCTCCAGTCCTACGGCGCCGGAGCCGGCGTACAGATCGGCGATCCGGATGCCGTCGAGCGTCCCGAGGAGCGACTGCCAGCTGGAGAAGAGGCCCTCGCGCGCACGGTCGGAGGTGGGGCGGGTGCCGTGGCCGGGCGGGACGGCGAGGCGGCGTCCGCCGGCGGCACCGGCGATCACGCGGGTCATGGGTGTCGGGTCCTCAGGTCGTGTCGTGGGCAGAAGGGTCCGGGAGGTCCGGTAGGTCCAGGAGGTCTCGCCCCCACGATATGGCGTACGCACCGGGCGGGCCCGGCCGGTGCCGGTGGCTGTCTCAGGCCCTTGGCCGCGTCAGCCCTTGTCGAGGAACTGCTCGCGTTCCGTGTCCAGCAGCGCGTCCAGCGCCGTACGCAGCTCGGGCGAGTCCGTCAGCTCCGGATCCCGGGCGACGACCGCGACGGCCTCCTCGCGTGCCGCCGCGATGACCTCCTCGTCCTCGATGACCGCGAGCATCCGCAGCGAGGAGCGCGCACCGGACTGGGCCTGGCCGAGAACATCGCCCTCACGCCGCTGTTCGAGGTCGATACGGGACAGCTCGAAGCCGTCGAGGGTGGCGGCGACCGCGCCGAGCCTGGCCCTGGCGGGACTCGCCTCCGGCATGTCCGTCACCAGCAGACAGAGACCGGGCGCCGAGCCCCGGCCGACGCGCCCGCGGAGCTGATGGAGCTGGGAGACACCGAACCGGTCCGCGTCCATGATCACCATCGCGGTGGCATTGGGCACGTTCACACCGACCTCGATGACCGTGGTCGCGACCAGTACGTCCACCTCGCCCGCGGCGAAGCGGCGCATCACGGCGTCCTTGTCGTCCGGCTGCATCCGTCCGTGCAGAACCTCGATACGCAGCCCGGCCAGCGGTCCCTTGGTGAGCTGCTCGGCCACGTCGACCACGGCCAGCGGTGGCCGCTTCTCGGCGTCGTCGACGGCGGCCTTCTTGGCCTGCTGTGTCTTGCCGTTCTTTCCGTTCCCGCCGTTCTTTCCGTTCTCGTCCTCGTCATCACCGATGCGGGGGCACACGACGTACGCCTGATGGCCCTTGCCGACCTCCTCGCGCACCCGCTCCCAGGCACGGGCGAGGAAGTGCGGCTTGTCCTGGGCCGGTACGACATGGCTGGCGATCGGCGAGCGCCCGGCCGGGAGCTGGTCAAGGACCGAGGTCTCCAGATCGCCGAAGACGGTCATCGCGACCGTACGGGGAATGGGCGTGGCGGTCATGACCAGCAGATGCGGCGGCTGCTTGCCCTTGGAGCGGAGCGCGTCACGCTGCTCCACGCCGAAGCGGTGCTGCTCGTCCACGACGACCAGACCGAGATCGTGGAAGCGCACCTTGTCCTCGATCAGGGCATGCGTACCGATCACGATCCCGGCCTCGCCGGTGACCAGATCGAGCAGCGCCCGGCGGCGCGCGGCGGCGCCCATGGAGCCGGTGAGCAGCACGACCTTGGTGCCGTGCTCGGCGCCGCCCAGCATCCCGCCCTGGGCCAGCTCGCCCATCATCTCGGTGATCGAGCGGTGGTGCTGCTGGGCGAGCACCTCGGTGGGCGCCAGCATGGCGGCCTGGCCGCCCGCGTCGACGACCGCGAGCATCGCCCGCAGCGCGACCAGTGTCTTGCCCGAGCCGACCTCTCCCTGGAGCAACCGGTGCATGGGATGTTCGGTGGCGAGGTCCGCGAAGATCTCGGCGGTGACCTTCCGCTGGCCGTCGGTGAGAGTGAAGGGCAGCTCGGCGTCGAAGGCATCGAGCACACCGTCCGCCACGGGCTTACGGGCCACGGCGGGCAGTTGCGCGTCGGCGTGGCGCCGCCGGGCGAGGGCGACCTGGAGGACGAAGGCCTCGTCCCACTTCAGCCGCTGCCGGGCGTCCTCGATGTCCGCCTTGGTCTCGGGCCGGTGGACCTTGTACAGCGCCTCGGGCAGCGGGAGGAAGCCGCGGCCGTCCCGCAGCGCGGACGGCAGCGGATCGGCGGCCTCCACGGCCCTCGGCAGCACCGCGTCGACCGCTTTGGTGATCTTCCAGGACTCCAGTCCCTTGCAGGCCGGATAGATCGGGATCAGCTTGCCCGCGAAGTCGTCCACGGCGCTCGCCGTGTCCTCCACCGACTTGCCGCCGTCCCTGCCCAGCGGCACATAGGTGGGATGCGCGAGCTGGAGCTTACGGTTGAAGACGGACACCTTGCCGGCGAACATCCCACGGCTGCCCGGCGGGAGTTCCTTGTGCGGCTTGTGGATTCCCCGGCCGAAGAAGACCAGTTGGAGCCGGCCGCTGCCGTCGGTGAGCGTGATCTCCAGCCGCTGGCCTCTGCCGTGGTTGAACGTCAGGATCCGGGAGTCGGCGACCTGGGCGACGACGGTGACGTCCTCGTCCAGCGGCAGATCGGCGAGCGTGGTGAGCTGGCCGCGCTCCTCGTACCGCCGGGGATAGTGGTGCAGGAGATCGCCGACCGTGTGCAGGTCGAGCTGTTCGGCCATCACCTTCGCGGTGGCGGGGCCGAGCGTCTTCTTGAGAGGTTCATCCAGCGCGGACACGCGATCCATTGCACACCACTCCACTGACACACGTCGCGCACCTAGGGCCTCTCGTTTGGATCTGGCTGGGCTCGCGTGCCCGCCCGGCCGGACCCAAACGAAAGACCCTAGGCGTTTGCGCAGGTCGTGGCCGTGCCGAGGGCGTCGCTACTCCACGCCCACCAGCAGCGGCGCGGACTGCCGGCCGCCTCGGTAGACCACCGTGTCGACGGCGAGATGCCCGTCCCGTACGTATCGCTCCAGACGGTCGGCGAGGGCGTCGGGCACATCCTCGCCGAGCACCAGCGTCACCAGTTCACCGCCGGCCGCCAGCATCCGCGAGAGCACCGCCTCGGCCGTGGCGGCGAGATCGGCGCCGATGACCGCCACATCGCCGTCGATCAGCCCGAGGACATCACCGGCCTGGCAGATCCCTGCCATGGTCCAGGACTGCCGTTCGGCGAAGGCCAGTTCGGCGTAGCGCGTGGCGCCGGCGGCCGTGGTCATCGCGACCACGTCCTCGTCAAAACGGCGGTCGGGCTGGTGGACGGCGAGCGCGGCGAGGCCCTGGACGGCGGCCCTGGTCGGGATGAGGGCGACACGTACTCCTTCGGTGCGCGCCTGTTCCGCGGCGGCGGCAGCGGTGTGGCGCAGCTCCGTGTCGTTGGGCAGCAGGACCACCTCGCGGGCGTGCGCGCGGCGGATCGCCTGGACCAGTTCGCCGCTGGCGGGCGGCTCCCCGGGGCGCGCGAGCACGGTCGTCGCGCCGGCCTCGGCACACAGTCCGGCGAGCCCTTCGCCCGGGACGACCGCGACGACGGCCCGCTGGATCCGCTCGGGCGGCTCCTCGGCGGCGGCGCCGAAGTGGCTGGTACGG
>NZ_FMDK01000254.1 GCF_900091995.1 Streptomyces sp. MnatMP-M17 | reverse complement strand
CCCGGGCCGAAGTCGCGGGAGTTGCAGGCCCGCCGTACCGCCGCGGTCGCCGGCGGTGTGGGGTCCGTGCTGCCCGTCTTCGCCGCCCGCGCCGACGGTGGGATCGTCGAGGACGTGGACGGCAACCGGCTGATCGACTTCGGTTCCGGTATCGCCGTGACCTCCGTCGGCGCCAGCGCCGAGGCCGTCGTACGCCGTGCCTCCGCCCAGCTCGCGGACTTCACCCACACCTGTTTCATGGTCACGCCGTACGAGGGGTACGTCGAGGTCTGTGAACGGCTCGCCGAGCTGACTCCCGGCGACCACGCCAAGAAGTCCGCCCTGTTCAACTCGGGCGCGGAGGCCGTCGAGAACGCCGTCAAGATCGCCCGTTCGTACACCAGGCGTCAGGCGGTCGTGGTCTTCGATCACGGCTACCACGGCCGTACGAACCTCACCATGGCGCTGACCTCGAAGAACATGCCGTACAAGAACGGCTTCGGACCGTTCGCGCCGGAGATCTACCGGGTGCCGGTCGCCTATGGCTACCGCTGGCCGACCGGCCCCGAGAACTGCGGTCCCGAGGCGTCCGCCCAGGCCGTCGACCAGATCAGCAAGCAGATCGGGGCCGACAACGTCGCCGCGATCGTCATCGAGCCGCTGCTCGGCGAGGGCGGTTTCATCGAGCCCGCCAAGGGCTTCCTCCCGGCGTTGGCGAAGTTCGCCAAGGACAACGGGATCGTGTTCGTGGCGGACGAGATCCAGTCCGGCTTCTGCCGTACCGGCCAGTGGTTCGCGTGTGAGGACGAGGGCGTCGTCCCGGATCTGATCACCACCGCCAAGGGCATCGCGGGCGGTCTGCCGCTCGCCGCGGTGACCGGCCGCGCCGAGATCATGGACGCCGCGCACGCGGGCGGCCTCGGCGGTACGTACGGCGGCAACCCGGTGGCCTGCGCCGCCGCGCTCGGCGCCATCGAGACGATGAAGGAGCTGGACCTCGTCTCGAAGGCACGGCACATCGAGTCCGTCATGAAGGGCCGGCTCTTTGCCCTGAGCGAGAAGTACGACATCATCGGCGACATCCGCGGCCGTGGCGCGATGATCGCGATCGAGCTGGTGAAGGACCGCGCCACCAAGGAGCCGGACCCGCAGGCGACCGCCGCGCTGGCCAAGGCCTGCCATCAGGCAGGACTGGTGGTCCTGACCTGTGGCACTTACGGCAATGTGCTGCGCTTCCTGCCGCCTCTGGTGATCGGCGAGGATCTGCTGAACGAGGGCCTGGACATCGTCGAGCAGGCGTTCTCGGCCGTCTGACCGGCGCTCTCCGCCCTCCGAAATGCCCGGTCGGGCATCCGAGGAGCCCGGCCGGGGCATCGGTGAGGGCCTGTGAAGAAGGTGTGCGAGGGCGATGGCGGGAGCCGTTTCCGGCTGTCGGTCCTCGCCGCCCTGTCGTACGGTTTCCGCAGATGAGAGAAACACCCCGCTCGCAGGGGACTGCGGGCGACACCGGAGCGGAGCATCCCCAGCACCGCTTTGGTCGTGCCTTCGCGCACACCACTGGAGATTCAGGCTCTGGAACTCCTTGCCGATCGGACGGCCGCCCGCCCCAAACCCCCCGGGGCGTGCGGTACACCGATACGGACGGCCGCCCCGGAACTCCCCCCCCTGTTCCGGGGCGGCCTCCTTTTCTCTCCCGAATCGCCCGGACCTCCAGAACTTCCAGGACCCTGGCCTTTGTGCTCTGCGCGGTCCTCTTCCCGCTCCTGACCTGGCAGGCCGCCGCGGGCGGACCGCTGCGCGACGCCGATGAACGGCTCGGCCTGGCGCTCGCCCGCCAAGGGCCCACACCTCTGACGGAATCTCTCGCGGACCTCGGCGGTATGCCGGTGGCGCTCCCCGTACTGGCCGCGGCGCTCGGATACGCCTTGTGGCACGGGCAGCGCGCTCGGGCCCTGGCCGCCGCGCTCGCCATGGCCGCCGTGCCCGCGCTGGTCGTACCGCTCAAGATCTGGACCGACCGGCAGGGACCGCTCACCGACGCGACCGGCTACTACCCGTCCGGGCATACGGCGACGGCCATGGTGGCGTACGGCGGCGCGGCGCTGCTCCTCGCTCCGTACACCCGGCGGAACTGGGCGATGCCCGTCGCCGTCCTGCTCACCCTGGCGACGGGCATCGGTCTCGTACTGCGTGGCTACCACTGGCCGCTGGACGTTCTCGGCAGCCTGGCGCTGTGCGGAATGCTTCTTCTGGTTCTGGGAAGGGTGCTCCGCGCACTCGGCACGCCCGGAGCACCCGCGAGGCGGCCCCGGCTCAGCCGAAGTACGCGTCGAAGTTCCGGGAGAACTCCCACTGGTTGAAGCGGTCCCAGTTGATCGACCAGGTCATCAGTCCGCGCAGCGCGGGCCAGGTGCCATGGGTCTGGTAGGAACCGCAGTCGGTCTTCTTCGTCAGACAGTTCAGCGCCTTGTTGACCTCGGCGGGCGAGGTGTGGCCGTTGCCCGCCTGCGTCGAGGCCGGCAGGCCGATGGCCACCTGCTCCGGGCGCAGCGCCGGGAAGACCTTCGAGGTGTCACCGGCCACCGGGAAGCCGGTGAGCAGCATGTCGGTCATGGCGATATGGAAGTCCGCGCCGCCCATGGAGTGGTACTGGTTGTCCAGTCCCATGATCGAGCCCGAGTTGTAGTCCTGGACATGGAGCAGGGTGAGATCGTCCCGGAGGGCGTGGATCACCGGGAGGTACGCGCCGGCGCGCGGGTCCTGGCCGCCCCAGGGACCGGATCCGTAGTACTGGTATCCGAGCTGTACGAAGAAGGTCTCGGGCGCCATCGTCAGAATGAAGTCCGCGCCGTACTTGGCCTTGAGCGTCTTGATCGCCGAGATCAGATTGACGATGACCGGAGTGGTCGGGTTGCGGAAGTCGGTGTCACCGGTGTTCAGCGAGAGCGAGTGGCCCTCGAAGTCGATGTCCAGCCCGTTCAGACCGTACTCGTCGATGATCCTGGAGACCGAGGAGACAAAGGTGTCACGGGCGGCGGTGGTGGCGAGCTGGACCTGGCCGTTGGCGCCGCCGATGGAGATCAGGACCTTCTTGCCGGCCGCCTGCTTGGCCTTGATGGCGGCCTTGAACTCGGCCGCGGATTCGACGTTCGGGCATTCGGCGGCCGGGCAGAGGCTGAACCGTATGTCGCCGGAGGTGACCGAAGTGGGCTCGCCGAAGGCGAGGTTGATGACATCCCACGAGTCGGGCACATCGGCCATCCGCGTGTAGCCGGATCCGTTGGCGAAGCTGGAGTGCAGATAGCCGACCAGGGCGTGGGCGGGCAGTCCGCCGCCGTTTCCGCCGCCTCCGCCCGAGGCGGATGTGGTGGCGCTGACGGCCGGTGAGAGGGCCGACGCGCCGGCGGCGTTGGTCGCGGCGACCTGGAAGCTGTACGCCGTGGACGGGCTGAGCCCGGTGACGGTCGCCGAGGTGCCGCTGACGTCGAGCGCCTTGGTGCCGCCCCGGTAGACGGTGTAGCCGGTGGCTCCGGTGACGGGCGACCAGGAGAGTGCCACGGAGGAGGAGGTGACCGTGCCCGCCCGCAGACCGGTGGGGACGGCCGGAGGCTGGGCGGGAGTGCCGCCGGGGCCCACCAGGGTGAGATCGTCGGCGTAGTACGTCGGCGTGCCGTACCAGCCGTGGGTGTAGACGGTCACCGAGCTGGTGGACGGCCCGGTGCGGAAGCTGGTGGTGAGCTGCTGCCAGCCCGGCGCGGACGCCGTCCAGGTCGAGACATCGGTCGTACCGGTCCCGGACGCGCCGAGGTAGACATAGCTGCCCTGGACCCAGGCGCTCAGTGTGTACGCGGAGTTCGGCTGGACCGCGACCGTCTGGGAGCACTTGGCGTTGTCGCTGCCCGCGGGAGTGCCCTTGAGCGCGCCGCTGCCGCCGTGCACGGGCGTGGAGACGACGGCGCCGCTGCCGGCCGTACAACTCCAGCCGCTGAGGCCGGACTCGAAGTTTCCGTTACGGGCGATGTCCGCGTCGGCGGCACTCGCCGTCTGTGCGGCGGCGACAAGACCGCTCGCGGTGAGGACGGCTGCCGCGAGGGCGGCCACCAGTCTGGGATACAGAGCCGGACGTCTGGTGCGTTCCACAACTGCCTCCGGGCATGGGGGGAATGGACGTGGCGGAGCGCGCACAGCATGGTCCAGACCAATTGTTTGGTCAAGACCTCTGACAGCACCGCGGCCCCGTCCGTTCACTCCCCGGCGTCCTCCGGGCCCTCGGAGTCCCTCCGGCCCTCAGTGTCTCCCCGGCTCTCGATGCCCCACCGGCTCACGTCGGTGTCCCACCCGCTCGCGTCGTCGGCCGCGCCGCCGGGCCTGCCCGCCATTCCCGCCGCCGCCTCGTGCATGGCCAGTTCGAGCAGCGACGGATCGGTAAGAGTGCCCGCGCCGTCCGGTGGGATCAGCCAGCGCATCCCGCCGCTCGCCCGCCCCGGATACGGGACGACGATCCAGGTGCCGCGACCGGCGCCGCGTACGCCCGTACCGAGCCAGCGCGCGGCCGTTCCCGGCGGTACGAAGAAGCCCATCCGGGAGTCGCCGAAGTCGGCGAGCACCGGTCCTGGCCGGTCGACGAGCCTGGTCAGCACATCGAGTGTCGGATAGCCGAGATCACCGGGAAGGATCAGTACGTCCCAGCGCCGGCCGGCGGGCAGGAGAGCGATCCCGAGCGGATTGCGCTCCCACTCCCACCGGCAGGCCTCGGGATCCGGTGCCACCGATGCCAGCCACTCCACCGCGCTCTGTGCCCCCGAGCCAGTCATAAGCCCGGCCTCCCATCCGTATTGTTGGACAGTGTGTCCATAGGAGGCGAGACACGGATGGCGCCGGTGGATGACGCGGGTTCGGACGACTACTTGTCAGTGATCTGACTCACACGGATGAAACCCAGGACGTGTCCGCGGCCGGTGGTCTCCTTTCACCACCAGGACGTGGGATAGACCTCTCGCCGCAGACGGGAGGAGACCATCTGCACCAGGACGAGCAGCACCGCGCCGACGACCAGCAGAGGCACGAAGCGGCCGGCGGGCGGACCGGTGAGCATGATCATGACGGCGGTCGCCATGGCCGGCGGATGGGCCGTCTTGACCACGAGCGCGAATCCGCAGGCTGCCCCACAGGCCACGGCGGCGGCCCACGGGCCGTGCCAGCCGAGGGCGAGAATGCCGAAGCTGACGAGGCAGGACAGCAGGTGCCCGCCGATGACATGGCGAGGCTGCGCGAGCGGCGACTCGGGCGTCGCGGTGATGATCGCCGTCGTGGCCGCGAGCGGCGGTATCAGCACCGTCTGGTGTGTGAGCGTCCCGACGGCCACCAGGACAGCCAGCCCGAGCGATGTGGTGACGGCCGCCGACACGGCCCTCGCCGGACGGGCCGGGACTTTTCTGCCTTCGCCATCCCGGATGAACCTCATGAACGCGACGCTCTTGCCCGGAGGGAAGGCGTCCAGCAGCACAGCGCCTCCAGGGCGCGCGGAATCAGCACGGGAACTCCAGAACCGTCCCCGCTTCCTGGCCACGGCGGCTCGTCGTCCGTGAAGACGGGGATCACACCCGAGATCCTGGCGTCGCCTGCCGCCGCCCGTCCAAGTCGGCTTTTCGATTGCTTGATCGACGCCGTCGATCAATGCGCGAGAAACGTCCAGCCGAGAGGCCCTAACTATCGAAGCCCAGTCCGAGCCTGTCCATCGTGCGCAGCCAGGCGTTGCGCCGGCCGCCACGTGCGTCCGCGCGCGCCAGGGACCACTTGGTGAGGCCGATCCCGGCCCAGGCGACCGGCTCGGGCGGGAACGGCAGCGGCTTGCTCCGTACCATCTCCAGCTCCGTACGCTCGGTGCGCTCGCCCGCCAGCAGATCGAGCATCACCTCACCGCCGAACCTGGTCGCGCCGACACCGAGACCGGTGTATCCGGCCGCGTACGCGACCTGACCGTCGTACGCCGTGCCGAAGAAGGCCGCGAAGCGCGAGCAGGTGTCGATCGCACCGCCCCAGGCATGGCTGAAGCGCAGGCCCGCCAACTGCGGGAAGCACTCGAAGAAGTGGGTGGCGAGCTTGCGATAGGTCTCCGGACGGTGGTCGAGCTCGGCGCTGAGCCGCCCGCCGTACGGATAGACCGCGTCATAGCCGCCCCAGAGGATGCGGTGGTCGGGAGTGATCCGGAAGTAGTGGAACTGATTGGCGCTGTCGCCGAGTCCCTGACGGTTCTTCCAGCCGATCGCGCTGAGCTGTTCGTCCGTCAGCGGCTCGGTCATCAGGGCGTAGTCGTAGACCGGGACGGTGTACGGACGGACGCGTCTGACCAGCGACGGGAAGACATTGGTGCCGAGCGCGACGCGCCGCGCGAAGACCCGGCCGTACGGCGTACGAACGGCCATCCCGGCCCCGGCCGCACCGCCTCCTGCAGCCCTCGCAGCCCCAGCCCCAGCCCCAGCCGCTCCCGTACGCCGTCTGACACGCGCCAGCTCCAGCCCACGGGTGTTCTCGTAGATCCGTACGCCCAGGTCCAGACACGCCTGCTTGAGTCCCCAGGCGAGCTTCGCCGGATGAAGCATGGCGACTCCGCGCCGGTCCCACAGCCCGCCGAGAAACGTCGGCGAGTCGACCTCGGCCCGCATCGCGTCCCTGTCCAGCAGTTCGAGCCCGGTGAAGCCGAGCGCGGTCGCCTCCTCGTACAGCGCGCGCAGATCGTCGAGCTGGTACGGCTCGGTGGCCACATCGATCTCGCCGGTGCGCTCGAAGGCGCAGTCGATCCCGTGGCGGGCGACCGTCGCCTCGATGGCGTCGAGATTGCGCTCGCCCAGCTCCTCCAGTCTGTGCAGCTCGCCCGGCCAGCGGGCGAGTCCGTTGGCGAAGCCATGGGTGAGGGAGGCGGAGCAGAAGCCGCCGTTGCGGCCCGAGGCGGCCCAGCCCACCTCGTGGCCTTCGATCAGTACGACATCACGGCCGGGATCGCGCTCCTTGGCGAGCAGCGCGGTCCACAGTCCGCTGTAACCGCCGCCGACGACGAGAAGATCGCAGTGCTCGTCACCGGTGAGGGCGGGCAGCGCTCCGGGCCTGCCGGGATCGTCCAGCCAGTACGGCACCGGCTGTGCGTCGGAGAGCGAGGTCAGGGCGGTACGGGTCAGGGCAGTACGCATGGCACCTGGGGCCATGTCTTCCAACTCCTTCGGAACCTGATCACGGGAGGTCACACGGGGTCACACGGCGGCGGTCTTCCTCCGCCGGTTGCTGACGAGCTGGCCGGCGATCACCATCAGTACCGCGACGACGAACATCGCCGTACCGATGACATTGATCTGCACGGGCGTGCCGCGCTGTGCCGAACCCCAGACGAACATGGGGAAGGTCACGGTCGAGCCGGCGTTGAAGTTGGTGATGATGAAGTCGTCGAAGGAAAGCGCGAAGGCGAGCAGCGCGCCCGCCGCGATCCCGGGCGCGGCTATCGGCAGGGTGACACGTACGAAGGTCTGCGCGGGCCCCGCGTAGAGATCGCGCGCCGCCTCCTCCAGCCGCGGATCCATGGACATGACCCGTGCCTTGACGGCCGTCACCACAAAACTGAGACAGAACATGATGTGGGCGATGAGGACGGTCCAGAAGCCGAGCTGCGCGCCGAGGTTGAGGAAGAGCGTCAGCAGCGAGGCGGCCATCACGACCTCGGGCATCGCCATCGGCAGAAAGATCAGCGAGTTGATCGAGCCGCGCGCCCGGAACCGGTAGCGCACCAGCGCGAAGGCGATCATCGTGCCGAGCACGGTGGCACCGAGCGTCGCCCAGGCGGCGATCTGGAGCGAGAGAGTCAGCGAGCCGCACAGATCGGCGACACCGCAGGGATCCTTCCAGGCGTCCAGGGAGAAGCGCTGCCAGGAGTAGTTGAAGCGCCCGTTCGGCTTGTTGAAGGAGAAGACCATCACCACAAGGTTGGGGACGATCATGTAGCCGAGCGTCAGCAGGCCCGCGAGGACCACCAGATTGCGCCGGATCCAGCGCGTCATGTCCGTCAGAACGCCCATCAGACCAGGTCCTCCGTCCCTGCTCGGCGGATATAGACGGTGACCATCAGCAGGACGACCGCCATGAGGATGAAGGAGAGCGCGGCGGCCGTCGGATAGTCGAGGACCCGCAGGAACTGTGTCTGAATGACGCTGCCGACCATCTTGGTGTCGGTGGAGCCGAGCAGTTCGGCGTTGACGTAGTCGCCGCTCGCCGGGATGAAGGTGAGGAGCGTGCCGGAGACGACTCCGGGCATGGAGAGCGGGAAGGTCACCTTGCGGAAGGTGGTGAACGGTCTGGCGTAGAGATCGCCAGCCGCCTCGTGGAGCCGGCCGTCGATACGCTCCAGCGAGGTGTAGAGCGGCAGGATCATGAACGGCAGGAAGTTGTACGTCAGACCGCAGACGACCGCCATGGGCGTGGCCAGTACGCGGTTGCCCTCGGTCCAGCCGAGCCAGCTCGTCACATCGAGCACATGCAGGGTGTCCAGCAGACCGACGACGGTGCCGCCGTCCGCGAGGATCGTCTTCCAGGCGAGCGTACGGATCAGAAAGCTGGTGAAGAACGGCGCGATGACCAGGACCAGCAGCAGATTGCGCCAGCGGCCCGCCTTGAAGGCGATGAGATAGGCGAGCGGATAGCCGAGCAGCAGACACAGGACCGTGGCGGTGCCCGCGTACAGCAGGGAGCGCACGAACTGCGGGTAGTACTCCTGGAGCGCGTCCCAGTAGGTCTGGAAGTGCCAGGTGACCTCGAAGCCCTGCTCCAGGGAGCCGGTCTGTACGGAGGTCGAGGCCTGGTAGACCATCGGCAGCGCGAAGAAGACCAGCAGCCAGAGGATGCCGGGCAGCAGCAGCCAGTACGGGACGAGCCGCTTGCGCGTGGAGGTCTTGCGCAGCGGCGGACCGGAGCCGTCGGCGGGCGGGACGGGCGGTGTGGGCGCGGCGGGCGGGGCCTGCGTGGTGGTCACGAGGCCTCCTCGGGCACGGTCTCGATGCCCGCGTCGATGTCCATGGCGGCGTCGAGGCCGAAGCTGTGCGCCGGGTTCCAGTGCAGTACGACCTCGGCGCCGGGGCCGAGTCGGCCGTCCCGCTCGATGTTCTGCGCGTAGACCTCGAATTCGGGACAGACCGGGCTGTCGATCACATACTGCGTGGAGACACCGATGAAGCTGGAGTCGGCGATGCGCCCGGTGATCCGGTTGCGGCCGTCGGGCACGGTCCCGGCGTCGTCCGCGTGTGCCAGGGAGATCTTCTCGGGCCGTACGCCGACGAGCAGCCGGCCGCCGCTCGTGGTCGGCGCGGAGCAGCGGTCCGCGGGCAGCCGCAGCTTGGCGCCGCCCGCCGTGACCACCACATCGCCGCCGCTGATCTCGGCGACCTCGGCCTCGATGAGATTGGAGGTGCCGAGGAAGTTGGCGACGAAGGTGGTGTCCGGGTTCTCGTAGAGATCGGCCGGGCTGCCGAGCTGCTCGACCTGGCCCGCGTTCATCACCGCGACCGTGTCGGCCATGGTCATGGCCTCCTCCTGGTCGTGGGTGACATGGATGAAGGTGATACCGACCTCGGTCTGGATGCGCTTGAGTTCGAGCTGCATCTGCCGGCGCAGCTTGAGGTCCAGGGCACCGAGCGGCTCGTCGAGCAGCAGGACCCGCGGGTGGTTGATCAGCGCGCGGGCGACGGCGACCCGCTGCTGCTGGCCGCCGGAGAGCTGGTGCGGCTTGCGCTTGGCGTAGTCACCGAGCTGGACCAGATCGAGCATCTCGCCGACCTGCTTGCGTACGGACTTGATCCCGCGGCGGCGCAGTCCGAAGGCGACGTTCTCGTAGATGTCCAGGTGCGGGAAGAGCGCGTAGCTCTGGAAGACGGTGTTGACCGGGCGCTTGTAGGGCGGCAGTTCTGTGACATCCGTGTCCCCGAGGAAGACCGTGCCGGTGGTCGGTTCCTCCAGACCGGCGATCATCCGCAGCGTGGTGGTCTTGCCGCAGCCCGACGCGCCGAGGAGGGCGAAGAAGGAGCCCTCGGGGACGGTCAGGTCGAGCGGCTTGACGGCGTGGAAGGAGCCGTATGTCTTGCTGATCCCGGTGAGGCGGACGTCGCCGCCGCCCCGGCTGGTGGATGCGGTCTCTGTCATGGGTAACGGTCCCGGGGATGAGAGGTGGACGGGCGGGCGGCCGACGCGGAGCTGCGCGCCGATGGGCTAGGCCGACATGGCCTAGGCGCCGATGAGCTTGGCGAACTTCTCCTCGTACGCCGTCTCTTCCTTGCTGCTCAGCGAGCGGAAGGCGTGCGAGGAGGCGGCCATCGCCGCGTCCGGGAGGATCAGCGTGTTGTCGGCCATCGACTTGTCGATCTTGGTGAGTTCGGCGCGTACTCCGTCGACCGGGCAGACGTAGTTGATGTACGCGGCGAGCTGGGCGGCGATCGGCGGCTGGTAGTAGTGGTCGATGAGCCGCTCGGCGTTGGTCTTGTGCCGTGCCTTGGCCGGGACCAGCAGATTATCGCTGGAGATGATGTAACCGGTCTCCGGGATCGCGAACTTGACGTCCGGGTTGTCGCTCTGGAGCTGGACGATGTCGCCCGCCCAGGCGACACAGGCGGCGATATCGCCCTTGTCGAGGTCCGCGGTGTAGTCGTTGCCGGTGAAGCGGCGGATCTGCTTCTTGTCGACGGCCTTCTGGAGCCGGGCGATCGCCGCGTCGAAGTCGTCGTCGGTGAAGCTCCCAGGATCCTTGCCGAGGTCCAGCAGAGTCATCCCGACGGTGTCGCGCATCTCGGAGAGAAAGGCGACCCGGCCCTTGAGCTGCGGATCGTCCAGGAGCTGGGAGACCGAGTCGATCTTCCGTCCGCCGGTCGCCTTGGAGTTGTAGGCGATGACGGTGGGGATTCCGGTCCACGGATAGCTGTAGGCGCGGCCCGGATCCCAGTCGGGCGAGCGGAACTGCTGGGAGAGATTGGCGTACGCGTGCGGCAGGTTCGACGGATCGAGCTTCTGCGCCCAGCCGAGCCGGATGATCCGGGCGGCCAGCCAGTCGGTGACGCATATGAGGTCACGGCCGGTGTCCTGGCCGGCCGCGAGCTGCGGCCGGATCTTGCCGAAGAACTCGACGTTGTCGTTGATGTCCGCGGTGTACTTGACCGTGATCCCGGTGCGTTCGGTGAACGCCTCCAGCGTGGGGTAGTGCTTCTCGTCCTCGCTGACGTCCATGTACTCGGTCCAGTTGGAGAAGACGATCCGCTTCTCCGTCGCCGAGTGGTCGGTGGACGCCGGGCCGTCGCCCTCGCGCTTCGCGGGCGGGATCCCGCAGCCGCTCAGACCGGCGAGCCCGCC